>JAEYOB010000058.1 GCA_023412175.1 Pseudomonadota bacterium
GCCTTGTAGCCGGCGAGGTTGGCCTGGGAGGACAGCACGTCCATGACCTGGGCGCGGGTGATGCGCGGCATGAACTCCATGGCGAAGGCGTTGACGCCAGCCGCGGCGTAGGCCGTCACGGCGGCGCGGTCGGCGTGCGGGTTGAGGATGGCGAACAGCAGCGCGCCGCGCTTGAGCAGGGCCAGCTCGTCGGCGCCGCCCTCGGCGGCGAGGAGCGGGCGCTGCACCTTGAGGACGATGTCGGCGTCGGCAAGCGCCGCCTTGGCGTCGGGCGCGATGGTGGCGCCGGCCGCGGTGAAGGCCTCGTCGGTGACCGCGGCGCCCAGCCCGGCCCCGCTCTCCACCACGATGTCCAGCCCCAGCGCCTTGAGTTTCTTCACCGTCTCCGGCGACGCGGCAACGCGCGCCTCGTTCGGGCGCCGTTCCTTAAGGACAGCGATCTTCATGGGTGTTCCCAGCCTCCCGAAGTTGCGCCGGGGCGAGGCTTTGGCGCTCCGGCCCTTTTGGGCGGGCGACCGCCGCGGGTGGTCCGTCAATGATGTCCGACGAAGAACGAGGGGCGCCGAACAAGGCTATGGAGTTTGGTATACCATATACCGTATGTCAATCTAGAAAGTGGCTTTAAACGCGGGCTATTTGAAACATGACGTCACTGCAGCGTGCCTGACGCTCCATTGGGCGGCTTGCACCCGGCCGCATTGTGGCATACCATATACCAACTGGCCCCAATCCAGCCGCATCATCCGTGGGAGAACGACAAGCATGAACGAGAAAGCCATCGAGATCGCACCGGCCCGCACCGATGCCGACATTGCGGCAAGCTTCCCTGTCATCCAGGAACTGCGGACCCACCTCACCGACGCCTCCGCCTTTCGCGATCAGGTCCGCCGGCAGATGGACGACGGCTATAACCTCGCCGTGCTGCGGGTCGGCGGGGAGGTCGCCGGCTGCGGTGGATTCCGCGTTCACGAGACGCTGTCGCGCGGCCGCTATATGTATGTGGAGGATTTGGTCACGTCTGCGAAGCACCGCTCCCTGGGCCTCGGCGACAAGCTCTTCGACTGGCTGGCAAATGAAGCGCGGGAGCGTGGCTGCGCGCAGATGGAGATCATCTCCGGCGTGCAGCGCGGCGAGGCCCACCGCTTCTATCACCGCAAGCGGATGACCATCAAAGCCTACCAACTGGTGCTGCCGCTGGGATAGCCGGGCGCGCGGCGGGCGGCGGCCCTGCGCAACGCCGTCCGCCGGGCTGACGCTACCCACAACGCGCACTCTCTCCGCCTCGGAAATTGTTTGATTGACATACAGTGTTTGGTATACCAACTTTTCGAGCGATGCCGCGACATCCGCGAACGGGTCCGAAGGGCTTCCCGGATCCTTCCGCCGCACGAGCGCCGACAGCGCGGCCGCCATATCCCAGGGAGGGCACGCCATGAGGGTCGAGGACATTCTCCGCACCAAGGAGCCGCGGGTCGTGATGGTCCGCTCGGGTTCCACCATCGAAGAGGCGATCCGGCTGATGAAGTCGGAAGGCATCAGCTCGCTCGTGGTCAAGGACGTCTGCCGCACGGAAGGCAATGCCCTGGCCGGCATGCTCTCGGAACGGGACATCGTCTATGCGTTGCTCGACAGGGGGCCGGCGGTCCTGCGCCAGCCGGTGTCGCTCCTGATGACGCGCAACCCGGCGACCTGCTCCCCGACGGACAGCCTCCATCACGCTCTCCAGCTCATGGAGCGGCATCACATCCGGCACCTGCCGGTGCTCGACGACGGCACGCTGATCGGCGTGATCAGCACCCGCGACTTCACGCGGATGCAGCTTGAGAGGAACCTCGCCCACGACCGGCCGCACGACGCCGCCGAGCCGGTCTATGCCCACTGACCCGAAGCCCGGAGGCGTGCATCCGGCGCGCCTCCGGGACGGAAATGCCATGACGACGCGGATCTTCACCCACCGCGACTGCTTCGCCCACGACACCGGCCGGCACCACCCGGAGCGCCCGGAACGGCTGGCGGTCGTCTGGAAGGTGCTGGAGCGCACCGAGTTCCGGCATCTGGAGGAGCGGGGCATCGCCGGCAACATCGTCAACGCGCCCGCTGCCTCCGTTCTCCGGCTCGGCCGAGTTCCGGCGGGCCATGGAGGTCGACGTGCCGGTGGCGGTGGACGCCTTCGCGCCGGACCTGCTGCTGATCTCGGCCGGCTTCGACGCGCATGCGTGGGACCCGCTGGCCCAGCTTCAGCTGACCGGCGCCGACTTCGAGTGGGCCACCCGCCAGCTCGCGCGGCTCGCCGACCGGCATTGCGACGGGAAGATCGTATCCGTGCTGGAAGGCGGGTACGACGCCGCGGGGCTCGCCGAGGGCTGCGCCCGCCACCTCCACGCCCTGGTCAGGGCCTGATCACATCGTCACGCCCAGCTCCGCGGCCCAGCTCAGGAGCAAGGTCGCGGGTCCGGACGGCTCCGGCTTGACCATCGGCACGGCGCCGAGCACCACCTGCCCGGTCGATCCGTCGATGGTCACGATGTCGCCGGCCCGCACGACCACCCCCTCGGCGGTCGTCAACTCGCCGCGCACGGCATCGATCCGCAGGCCGCGCGTACCGACGACGCACGGGCGGCCCATCCCGCGGGCCACCGTGGCGGCGTGGCTGGTGAAGCCGCCGCGGGTCGTCACGATGCCGCACGCCGCCTGCATGCCGTGGATATCCTCCGGTGAGGTCTCCGGCCGGCACAGCACGACTGCCTTACCATTCTCGGCCAGCCGCACTGCGTCCTCCGACGTGAAGGCGACGGCGCCGCAGGCCGCACCCGGCGAGGCCGACAGGCCGGTCGCCAGAACGGTCCGCTCGGCGCCGGGGGCGAGCACCGGGCGCAGCAGCCCGGCCAGGATCGAGGAGTCCACACGCCGAACCGCCATGTCGCGGCGTATGATCCCTTCGCGAACGAGATCGGTGGCGATCCGCACCGCGGCGGCGGCGGAGCGTTTGCCCGCGCGCGTCTGCAGGATGAACAGTTCACCGCCCTGCACCGTGAACTCGATGTCCTGCATGTCGCCGAAATGCCGTTCCAGCCGGACCGCGACCTCGCGAAGGCGGGCGAAGGCTGCCGGCTGGCGCGCCTCAAGGCTCGCCAGAGGGCTGGGCGTGCGCATCCCGGCCACCACGTCCTCACCCTGCGCCCGCGGCAGGAACTCGCCGCAAAGCCCCGGCTCGCCGGTGGACGGATCGCGCGTGAAGGCGACGCCGGTGCCGGACTCCCCGTCCAGATTGCCGAAGACCATGTTCTGCACCGTCACGGCGGTCCCCCAGTCGTCGGGAATGCCGTGCAGGGCGCGATAGGTGACGGCCCGCGGATTGGTCCAGGA
>JAEYOB010000133.1 GCA_023412175.1 Pseudomonadota bacterium
CGGAAGCGGCGCAGCAGGGCGAAGACCGTCAGGGCGACCACGCCAAGAACGGTGATCTCCCCCATCGTGTCGAAACCGCGGAAATCCACCAGGATCACGTTGACCACGTTGGTTCCGCCGCCTTCCGTATAGGCGCGCTCCAGGAAGAACCGCGAGATGCTGTCGGGCGCCGACCGCGTCATGACCGCGTAGGACAGAATCGCGAGGCCGGCGCCGGCAACCACGGCAATGGCGAAGTCGCGAACCCTGCGGGCCTGCGCCACGGCGCGCGCCCGCGCGTCCGGGGCGATGTCCTCGATGCGCTTCGGCAGCCAGCGCAGGCCGAGCAGGAGAAGCACCGTCGTCACGATCTCGACCGCGAGCTGGGTCAGGGCGAGGCCGGGCGCCGAGAACCAGACGAAGGTGATGCAGGTGGCGAGGCCGGCGCCGCCGATGAGGATCAGTGCGGCAAGCCGGTGGAACTTGGCGAGGGCGGCGCTGCCGACGGCGCACGCGATGCCGACGGCCCACAGCAGCGCGAAGGCGGGGTCGGTGCCGGACAGGGTTGGCTCCGCCATGGTCAGGCCGCGCCAATAGGGCGGCCACATGGCCGCAACCAGGACGACGCCGACCAGCAGCAGCAACTGCGGCTGCAGACGGCGGGTACCGAGAAGGCGCTCCAGCGAACGCCCCCAGCGCCAGGAGACCGTGACCAGCACGCGCTCGAAGATGCGCCGGCTGTTCAGGCGGCGCAACAGGGGCGCGCCGTCCTCGCTGGTCTGGAGATCCTTCCGAAGCAGCATGTAGAGCACCACGCCGCCGGCCATCGCGATCACGCTCATCAGGAGCGGCATCGTGAAGCCGTGCCATACCCTGAGGCTGTATTCCGGGGTGGCCGCCCCGAGCACCGAGCGCACCGCGGTATCCAGGAAAGGACCCATGGTGATGCCTGGAATGATTCCGACGACAAGGCAGGCGAGCACGAGGAGTTCCACCGGGAACCGCATCCACCGGGGCGGCTCGTGCGGCGTGCGCGGCAGGTCCTTTGGCGCCGGACCGAAGAAGACGTCCCGGATGAAGCGCAGCGAGTAGGCGACCGTGAGCGTGCTGGCCAGGGTGACGATGTAGGGCAGCGCGTCGTCCAGCGCCGAGCCGTTGTGGGTCTCGATGGTCTCGGCGAAGAACATCTCCTTGGACAGGAATCCGTTGAGCAGCGGCACGCCGGCCATCGCCGCGGCGGCGACGATGGCCAGCTTGGCCGTCGTCGGCATGAAACGCCACAGGCCGCTCAGGCGGCGGATGTCGCGCGTCCCGCTCTCGTGGTCGATGATCCCGGCGGCCATGAACAGCGACGCCTTGAAGGTGGCGTGGTTCAGCATGTGGAAGATGCCGGCGACGAGCGCGAGCGGCCTGTCCAGCCCGATCAGCAGGGTGATCAGTCCGAGGTGGCTGATCGTCGAATAGGCCAGGAGGCCCTTCAGATCCTGCTGGAACACCGCGAGATAGGCGCCGAGGATGAAGGTGGTGAGGCCCACGGACCCCACCAGCCAAAGCCATTCGTCGGTGCTTCCCAGCGCCGGCCACAGACGCACCAGGAGGAACACGCCGGCCTTCACCATGGTGGCCGAGTGCAGGTAGGCGGAGACGGGCGTCGGGGCCGCCATCGCCTGCGGCAGCCAGAAGTGGAACGGGAACTGGGCGCTCTTGGTGAAGGCGCCGAGCAGGATGAGGATCAGGGTCGGAAGGTAGAGCGGGTGCGCGCGGATCCGGTCTCCCGCCGCCAGGACGGCGTCCAGGTCATAGCTGCCGACGATATGGCCGAGCACCAGGACGCCGGCAAAGAGGCAGAGGCCGCCCATCGCCGTGATCGTCAACGCCATGCGGGCGCCGTCGCGGGCGTCGGCGTTGTGGTGCCAGTATCCGATCAGGAGAAAGGAGAAGAGGCTCGTCAGCTCCCAGAAGAACACGAGCTGGATCAGATTCCCCGAGAGAACGATGCCCAGCATCGCCCCCATGAAGGCCAGCAGGAACGCGAAGAAGCGCGGTACCGGATCGGACGGCGACATGTAGTAGCGGGCGTACAGCACGACGAGGAAGCCGATCCCGTTGATCAGCATGGCGAACGCCCAGGCGAAGCCGTCCAGCCGCACCGTGAAGTCCAACCCGAACTGGGGCAGCCACGTGGTTTGATAACGGACCGCTCCGGTGTCGACGATGACCGAATGCAGAGAAGCCAGGAGAACGAAATTGGTGAGCGCGACCGCGCCGGACAGCCATGCCTCGGTGTTGCGGGCGTTGGTGGAAAGCAGCGAGGCGACGAAGCTTCCCACGAACGGAAGGATGAGCACGGCGAGAAGAAGAGAGTTATATGACATCGCCGACCAGTCCTCGTTCAGCCCCGCCGCAGGCCCAACAACACCTGCGCAGACAAAATATTCCTAAAATTTATCTATCGTTTGCGAATCTCGATTCGCGGATAACCATAGCATCACATGATACCTCATCCATGATCCCCTTGGCGACACTCCCCACGAGAATTTCAAGAACGGCGCCGCGTTCCTGCTTGCCGAGCACCAGAAGGTCAACCTCCTTGTCGCGCACGTAGTCGCGCAACAGGGAGGTTGGCGCCCCATCCTCGATCAGCACATGCGGCGGCTGCCAGCCGGTGATGGGCCTGCCCACCTCTTCGAGAAACGCCTCGCATTCCTGCGCGGCCGTCCTCCGGCGCTCGTCGCGATACGATTCGGCATCCGCCAGCAAACCGGACACGGGGGCATCGAACGCGTGGAAGACCGTCAGCCGCTGGTGGGGGAAGAAGCGCGCCGCCGTTTCCAGCGCGTGGCGCGACGGATCGGAGAGGTCCATGGCGACGACGATGTGGCGGTATGGCTTCCGCGGCCGGTCCTTGACGACCAGGAGCGGCACACGGGACCGGCGGAGGAGCCGGTCGACGACCCGCCCCTGCGTGAAGCGTTCAAGCAGTTCGTCGTTTCCAACCCCGATGACGATCAGGTCGCAGCCTTCGGCATCGGCCGTGCGCAGGATTTCCTCGACGGGGTCGCCTTCCGAGATCAGCACCGTCGCCCGCTCCGCAACGGCGCCGACGTCGGCGAGCAGATCCTTCCTGACGGCATCGAGCGGATCGGGCGGGCTCCTCCAGGACGGCACCCGCCCTGCCGCGGCCGAAACCCTGACGTACTTTTCTTCAAGCACGTGCAGGACGACCAGTGCCGATTGCCACTGCGCAGCAAGTGCTCCCGCCCGGTCGAGCGCGCGGTCACAGTGGGGACTGAGGTCCGTCGCCAGCAGAATCTTCTTCGGTGGTCCCGTCATCCAGCCTGGCGCGTTCATTTGGCTCTGCTCCCTCACTGCGTTGCTTCGGTGTCGTCAGGTCGAGTTGAACGAGGTCGGGTCGCCTTCCTCCTTCAGAATGTTCAGCATGAACGCCGGCAGCGCGAAGCTGGCGGCGTGGATGTCGGGCGTGTAGTAGCGCGTCCTGATCCCCGCCGCGCTGAACCGCGGCCGGATCTGCTCGGCCGTCTGCCGGCGCAGGGCGGTGTCGTCGGTCGCCCAGCCGAAGGCCATGAAGCCGCCGTAGTAGGTCGGCACCGGCGCCACGAAGAACGACGCGTCGGCGAACAGCCCGCCCAGCCGGCCGTGGCTGCCGCGCAACTCCTCCGGCTGGTGGAAGGGCACGCCGTTCTGCGTGCACAGGATGCCGCCCGGCGTCAGGCGCGCCTTGCAGTCGCGGTAGAACTCCTCGGTGAACAGCACGGCGCCCGGCCCATGCGGGTCGGTGGAATCGACGATGATGACGTCGAAACTCTGGTCCGTCTCCTTCACGAACCGGCAGCCGTCGGCGATCACCAGTTCGGCGCGCGGGTCGTCGAAGGCGCCGGCGCTGATCGAGGGCAGGTATTGGATCGACAGGTCCACCACGGTGCGGTCGATCTCCACCATGGTGATCCGCTCCACGCCCGGATGCTCCAGCGCCCGGCGCAGCATGCCGCCGTCGCCGCCGCCGACGATCAGCACGCGCCGAACCCGCCCGTGCGCCAGGATCGGCACATGGGTGAGCATCTCGTGGTAGACGAACTCGTCGCCCTCGGAGGTCTGGATGACGCCGTCCAGCGCCATGACCCGGCCGAGCTGCGGGTTCTCGAAGATCACGAGGTCCTGCAACTCGGTCTTTTCGCGGAAGAGGACGCGGCCCATGCGGAAGCTCTGGGCCACGTCCGGGTAAAGCGTCTCGGTGTACCAGTCGCTCATGCGTCCGTTTCGCCCCGCAGCAGCTCTTCGCATTTGACGGAGGACGGCGTGAAGGCGCGCTCCAGCACCGGGACGGTCTTCATGGGTTCGGCGTCGCCGCACATGAAGACGTCCAGCGCGGCGTAACCGCGTTCCGGCCATGTGTGGATGGAAATGTGCGACTCCGCCAGCACCGCCACGCCCGAGATGCCCCCGTTTGGCGTGAAGTGGTGCAGGTGGATGTGAAGCAGGGTCGCACCTGCCACGCGCACCGCCTCGACCAGCGTCTCGCGCACGTGGGTCAGGTCGTCGATGCGCCCGGCACCCCACAGATCGATGATCAGGTGCGTCCCGGCGAACAGCTTGCCGTCACGGGCCACGAAATGGTCCTTGGCTTCGTCCTCACCCTCGACAGCCTTCCAGGGGCCTGCCGTGATGTTGGACGGCCCGGACATCGGACCCTCCGTTTGGGCGGTCCTGGACCCGGTTTCCAATTCCGTTCCCAAGCGGATGAGAGCAGCGGGTTTCACCAATTCTTCCCCCCAGTTAGCAGATACCCAGGTGCAGACTTCACGGGCGTCGCCCTATCAAACAAACCAACAACGATCCTGACAACACGGTCAAAAAGATGTGAATGCCCAGGCTATCACATCAAAATTATCTATAAATTCCGGAAAGCGCCTTTCAAGTCTTTCTGGAGAATTCACATTTTCTAAGATCTGGGGTGAATGATGCATGAATGCCCCAGCAACATTTGCTCTCCATTTGCCAAAAGCTCAGGGAGGTGACTTGGCAAATGTTTTTGGCGCGATCTCAATGAGAACGCGGCCCAAGGGTCAGAACTTGGAAGAATTTCATGCGCCGGGAGTGGACTCGTCAGACATCGACAGGCCAGCACCCGAGTTTAATTGCCTGTTTTCAGGCAACCCGCGCGCACGACGAGGCGTATATAGAGCGAGGTACGAGTCATAATCCGTTGAAAATACGAAGTGAAGATGGAAAGTCAACCTTTTTGTCCACATTATTCCTTCTGGCAAGGAAACGCCTGTCTTTCCCGCACCGCTCAGCACCGGGATTGGGACTTGGTCGTTTGCTCAGAGAGGGATGCGGACGACAATCTCCCGGTACGGCACGGCCGGCCGGCCATCGGCGTCAACCGTGACCAGTCCTGCCCATTCAAGGGTGGCGGTCTGCGCCGTTCCGGACACCCGGGCCGGGTCGGTGCGGAGCTGGCGCAACGTCGCGAGCCGCTCACCCGTCAGCAGCCACACCAGATCGGCCCAGGGCATGGACAGCGCACGCGGAACCGGCGGATTCTCTCCGCGGTCGAGACGCCGGGCCGTTTCGAGCAACCGCTCCTCGACGGTCGGAGCGGCTTCGTTGATGGTGATCTCCAGCGCGTCCTGCGCAGGCGAGGCCGGCATGGGCGCTGCGGATCGGACCGGCTGCCCATCGGCATGCAAAGCCAACCGGTTCGTCGTCATCGCCTGACCTCCATGACGGTCAGCGTCTTCGCTTCGCCGGTCCGCGTGTACCAGCAGATCGACTGCCCCTCGGCGACGCCGATGAGCGCCGCGCCGATCGGGGTGAGAACCGACAGTTTCCCGGCCTCCAGATCCGCCTCGTGTGGATAGACGAGCGTGACGGTGCGCACCTGACCGTTCGTCTCGTCGCGGAAGGTGACCAGCGCGTTCATCGTGACGATCGTCGGCATGACGTCCTCGGGGCGGACCACCGTGGCCCGTTCGAGTTCCTCCGCCAGATAGTCCGAGACGTCGGGCGCCGATTTCGCCAATGCCGCCACCAAGCCGAGCAGCCGGTGGTAGTCGTCGGCCGCCAGCACGATCGCCGGGAACTGTTCCACAGAGCTCATTTTGGGTGTCTTTCCGTAATGCACGTTGACGAGGGGAAGGGAGGCGGGCCGCCGGAGCCCTCTGTCCCGACGGTAGGCTTCACGCGACCGGGGGCAGGGGATCGTCGCCGCCCGGCGCGGGCTCCGGGGGATTGCTCGGCCGTTGCGGCCTCGGCCTGAACGGCACAATCCGCGTTTCGTGGTTCCCGGCTTCCTCATTCCCCTGTGACGCCGGAGGCATTTCACGTTCCACGATCATCAGGTCACCTCCAATACCGGCAGCCCCGCAGACGGACGGGCCGGCTGCAGTGACATGCAACAGGGACCGCCGGACGTCGCGGACGCGGCTTCAGTCCCAGCCAAAGAAATTTGGGAATGTGAGGCCCCGGACGGGTGGGGCGCGCTGCTTACGCGTCCAGATCCGGGGCGAGCGTGCCTGAGTGCACGCGGCCCGCACGGAGGGAAAGTCGGAAATGATGGGCAGCGATCAACATAGTAATGAGGATAATGGCGGTGCCCGATCCGGGTTTCAAGGCTCAGGTGGCGTTGCGCCGGGTATGCCGGTCAAGCCCGCATCCCTGCGGTTCAGGTTGGGGGGCGGACGCGGGCCGGGAATGGTCTGTGCCAATCCCGACCCCGCCGACGTTCTCCGGAACACGGCTGTTCTGGGTAGCCGGGCGCGTGCCGAGGGGAAACACGGGCCCACACGCGTCCGTCGGCCGGGGGAGCCGAAACAAACGGACGCGGCGTCGATCCGGGAGAAGCGCTAAATCCTCTTGCGATCCGTTCCGTTACCGTCAACGGTCGCCGGTGTAGTGATCCGGCCACTCCTGGCGGACGGCCTCGCCGTCGCTGGCCAGCATGTGGCAGGAATCGAGCAGCACCGGGCGCTTGCCGTTTCCGAAGGTCACGTCGCCGCCCGCGTTCAGCACCGCCAGATACACGACCTGGAAGGCCGTCGTCGCCAGCGGGCCGAGCAGCTCGACGAGGTGGGTGCAGCCCTGCACGCCGCCCACGCGTTCCTTCACCGCCCGCCGCCAGCCCGCGCCGATCCGCAGTCCGACCAGGCGGTGGAAGTTCGGCGCGATGGCGCCGCAGGCCGCATACGGTCCACTGTCCGTGACCGCCTCGACTTCGTGGATGAGGAACGTGTCGTCGATGGCGAGGCGGATCCACATGTCGTGCATCGGCTCGCCGGCCGCGAGCACGCCGCGCTCTCCAAGGGACAGGGGACGGCTTCGCACGTCGGTGAGACGCCCCTCGATGTCCCAGAGCCCGTCGTCCCGCTGGAATCCCTGGCAGACGACGGTCCGGGTGTGGACCGGCTGGCGGCCCTTTGGTGCTGACAGCGGCATGACGTGCAAAGCCTTTCTGGTTCAGGCGTCTTCCGCGTCGCAATCCGTATGGAAGCGCACGTAGTCCTGCAACGGGGCACGGTCGGTGACCAGCCGATTGACCGGTGCATCCGGATCGGCCCAGCCGATGGCCATGCCGCAGAACAGCATCTGCTCCTTCGGCAGGCCGAGGAACGCCTCCATGGTCCGGGGATAATGCGCCCACGCCTCCTGCGCGCAGCTGTCCAGACCGCGCGCCTTGAGCAGAAGCATGATCGTCTGGAGATACATGCCCAGATCGGCCCATTGCGGCGCGCCCATGGCGCGGTCGACGCAGCAGAACAGCCCGACCGGCGCGCCGAAGAGCTGGAAGTTCTCCCGTACCCGGTCCCAGCGGGCAGGCGTGTCCAAGCGGCCAATCCCGAGCAGGGCATACATGGCCTCGCCGCACTCGTACCGGCGCGTCCTGTAGGGTTCCTGCAGCGGGCGGGGATAGACCTCGTAATCGACGGGATCCTCCCGCGGCACCTCGCGCGCCCGCACCGCCATCAGCGCCTTGAGCTCGCGCAGCCGCGCGCCGGCGACGACATGGACGTGCCAGGGCTGCAGGTTGCCGCCGGACGGCGCGCGGCTGGCCCGTTCCAGCACGTCGCGCAGGGTGTCGAGCGGCACCGGGCGCGGCAGGAAGGCGCGGATGGAGCGGCGCCCGGCGACGGCCTCGTCCACGGTCTGGAGCAGCGCCATGGTCCGCTCAGGCTCCGGTGAAGTTCGGCGGGCGCTTCTCCAGGAAGGCGGCGACCGCCTCCTTATGGTCCTCGGTCGCGTGGGCCAGCGCCTGCATGGCGGCGGACATCTCCAGCAGCGTGTCGAGCTTCACCTTGCAGGCCTCGCGCAGCAGGCGGCGGGTCATGCGCACCACGTGCGGCGGGTTGGCGGCGATGCGCCGCGCCACCGCCTTGGCGCTTTCCAGCAGTTCGGCGTCGGGCACCACCTGCGACACCAGCCCGCAGGCCAGCGCCTCGGCGGCATCGATGGTATCGCCGGTCAGCGCCAACTCGCTCGCCTTGGCGAAGCCGACCACGCGCGGCAGCAGCCATGCCCCGCCATCACCCGGAACGATGCCGACCTTGACGAAGCTTTCGGCGAAGCGCGCGCTCTCCCCGGCGATGCGGACGTCGCACATGCAGGCGAGGTCGCAGCCGGCGCCGATGGCTGGGCCGTTCACCGCGGCGACCACCGGCACCTCCATCGCCTCCATCAGCAGCGGGATGCGCTGGATGCCCAGGCGGTAGTTGCGCCGGGTCTGGGCCGGCAGCTTGTCGTTGATGCCGCCGGCCTCGCCCATGGCCTTGAGGTTGCCGCCGGTGGAGAAGGCCTTGCCCGCGCCGGTCAGGACGATGACGCGGGTGGACATGTCGGCGTCCAGGCGGGTCAGGGTGTCGATCAGCGCCTCGATCATCTCCGGGTCGGAGACCGGGTTGCGCTGCTCCGGCCGGTTCAGCGTCAGCGTGACGATGCCCGCGTCGCGGTCTTCGAGAATGAGGTCGGACATGGCTTGCCTTCTTGGATTGGGTCGGGTCAGCGCAGCCCGAGGCCGCGCGCGATGATGCCGCGCAGGATCTCCCGCGTCCCGCCGCGTAGCGAGAAGCACGGCGCGTCCATCAGCGTGCGGGCCAGCACGGCGGAGAACTCCCGCGTCGAGCGGGCATCGGGCTCGGCATCGACCAGTTGGCGGGCGATCTCGGGAATCTCCTGCTCGAAGACGGCGCCGAGATCCTTGACGAGGGATGCCTGCAAGGTCGGGTTCTCGCCGGCCTGGAGCATGCCGGCGACGGAACGCGACAGCCGGCGCAGCACGATCAGGTGCGCGGTCAGCCGGCCGAGCGCGATGGCAGCAACATCGGACGGGGCGTCGCCCAGCACGCGCACCAGCTCGGTCAGCAGCGTCATGGAGGAGAGAAATCGCTCCGGCCCGCTGCGCTCGAAGGCCAGTTCGCTCATCACCTGCTTCCAGCCCTCGCCGCGGTTGCCGATGAGCGCGCTGTCGGGCAGGAACACGTCCTCGAACACCACCTCGTTGAAGTGGTGGGCGCCGGACATGTCGAGGATCGGGCGGATGGTGACGCCCGGCGTGTTCTTCAGGTCGACCAGAAGCTGGCTGGTGCCGTCCTGGCGGCTTTCGGTTCCGCCGTCGGTGCGGCAGAACAGGATCATGTAGTCGGCGTGGTGGGCGTAGGTCGTCCACAGCTTGGTGCCGTTGACGCGGTAACCGCCGTCCACCGGCAGCGCCCGCGTGCGCACCGCGGCGAGGTCGGAACCGGAGTCCGGCTCGCTCATGCCGATGCAGAAGGTGCACTCCCCGGCGGCGATGCGCGGCAGGATGGCCTGCCGCTGCTCCTCGGTGCCGCATTTCAGCAGCAGCGGGCCGCTCTGGCGGTCGGCGATCCAGTGCGCGGCGACGGGCGCGCCGGCGGCCAGCATCTCCTCCAGCACGACGTAGCGGTGCAGCGCGCTGCGCTCATGCCCGCCGTAGCGCTTGGGCCACGTCATGCCGATCCAGCCGCGCTCGCCCATCTTGCGGCTGAAGTCGGCGTCGAAGCCGTTCCAGGACTCGGCGCGCTTGCGCGGCGGGCGGTCAGCCAGTTCGGTTCTGAGGAACTCCCGCACTTCGGCGCGCAGCGCTTCCGCATCCGCATTGACGGGCGGGGCGGGAAAGGAAATCCGTTGCATGTCCCGTCTCTCCTCAGGCGGCGGTGATCAGAGGCCACAGGCCGTCGGCGCCGGCAGCGGCGACCTGATGGCCGATGACGCGGCTCCAGGCCGCCTCGTTGCCGAATTCTTCACGCCAGGCCCACAGCCGGCGGGTGAAATGGTGCAGCGTGTGCTCCTGGGTGAAGCCGATGGCGCCGTGCACCTGATGGGCTATGGAGCACGTCAGCCCGACTGCCTCGCCGCAGCAAACCTTGGCCGCCGCGATGGGCAGCAGGCGCACCCCGTCGGCCACCGCTTCTGCGGCGCCATCGGCCGCCGCTCCCGCGGCGGCGCTCTGGCCCGCCAGCACGGCGAGGTTCTGCTGGATTGCCTGGAACTTGCCGATGGCGCGGCCGAACTGGATGCGTTCCTCGGCGTAACGGGTGGTCAGCTCCAGCACCCGGCCGATAGCACCGGCGAGGGCGAGGCTGCGCAGTGCCGCCCCGATGGCGTGCAGCGCCGCCGGATCGAGGCCGCCGGCCGCCGGGGCGATTTGCGCGGAGTCCAGCGTCGCGTCGATGCGCAACGTGTCGCGCGGCTCGCCGGCCAGATTGACCTCCGGCTCGGCGCTCCACTGGCCCGGATGGAGGGAGACGACATAGCCGGTGCCCTCGTGGACGGCCACCACGGCAAGGCCCGTGGCGACGCGCGCCCACGGTACGCGCCGGGCGGTGCCGGTCAACCGCCAGCCGCTGTCGGCGCGGGTCAGCTCCAGCCTATCGCTCGCATGCACCGGGACGACGCTCAGCGGCCCGCCCGGCACCTCCAGCCCGGCTTCGGCGAGCAGCTTCGCCGCCAGCATCGTCTCGGCCAGGGGCATTGGGGCAGCGTAGGCCCCGGCGATGCGGATAAGGCCGAGCGCCTCCACCGGGTCGATGCCGAAGCCGCCCGCCTCCTCCGGCACCAGGGCCAGGGGCAGGCCGAGTTCCTCGATGGCGCTCCAGGCGTCGGCAAGCCACTCACCGGCGTCGGCCCGGTGCAGGGCTTCGGGCGTGAAATGCTCGGCGAACAGCCGGTGCGCGGTGTCGGAGAGGATGTGGCTGGTGTCGCTCATGGGGCGGGTCCGATCACTGGAACGTTTTGATGAGGTCGCGGGCGATCACCAGCTTCTGGACCTCGGAAGCGCCTTCGTAGATCCGCATCGGGCGGACCTCTCGGTAGAGCTTCTCGACGACGCTGCCGCGAGTGACGCCGCCGCCGCCGAACAGCTGGACGGCGGCATCCACCACCACCTGGGCCGCCTCGGTCCCGACCAGCTTGGCCATGGAGACGTCCCGCGTGCAGCGCCCGCCGGTCACGTCCTTGGCCCAGGCGGCGCGGTAGACGCAGAGCGCAGCGGTCTCCAGCGTCGTCGCCATGTCGGCGAGCTTGGTCTGCACGCCCTCGATCTCGGCCATGGTCTTGCCGAACATGCGCCGGCTGGTGACGTGGCCGAGGCTTTCGTCCAGCGCGCGGCGCGCGGCGCCGATGGCGGCGGCGCCGACCGAGGCGCGGAAGATGTCGAAGGTCGCCATCGCCACTTTGAACCCTTGCCCCGGCGGGCCGACGATACGGTCGGCGCCGACACGCACGCGGTCGAGGGTCAGCGGCGCGGCCGGGTGCGGTGCCATGAAGTCGATGGCCGGCCCGGCGGTCAGGCCCGGCGTGTCGGCGTCAAGCAGGAAGGCGGTGAGCCCGCGTGCGCCCGGCGCTTCACCGGTGCGCGCCACCACCACGTAATGGTCGGCGAAGCCGGCATTGGAGATGAAGGTCTTCTCGCCGGAAATCAGGTAGTCGCCGCCGTCGCGCACCGCGTTGGTCGTCAGGTTCGCCACGTCGGAGCCGGTTTCCGGCTCGGTCAGGGCGAAGGCGGCGATGGCCTCGCCCCGGCGCGCCGGCGGCAGGTAGCGTTCGCACAGCGCGGTGCTGCCGGTCTGCCAGAGCGCCGCCGTGCCGATGCCCTGCATGACGAACACGGAATCCGCGATGTCGCCGTAGCGGTAGGCGAGGATCTCGCGCGCCAGACAGACCGAGCGCAGGTCGATACGCGCCTCGCCGCGCTCGGCGCCCAGCGGCACAACCACATCGAGCAGCCCGCAATCACCCATGGCGCGGGCGATCGTCCGGCTGATGCCGGCGAGGTCGGGGTTGCCCTCGTCCTCTTCCGGCAGGTCCAGGGTGAGGAGCCGTTCGGCGAAGGCGCGGTGGCGGTCCTCGAAGAAGGGGGTGTCCCAAAGCGGCCAGGATTTCATGGAATGTCTCGTCCCTTCCTCGTCAACGCAGGCGCTCGATGATCGTCGCGGTGCCGAGACCGCCGGCGCAGCACATGGTCTGCAGGCCGAAGGTGGCGTCGCGGCGCTCCAGCTCGTGCAGCAGCGTCGTCATCAGCCGGGCGCCGCTGGCCCCCAGCGGGTGGCCGAGCGCGATGGCGCCACCGTTGACGTTGAGGCGGTCGGCCGGCGCGTCGAACTCGCGCTGCCAGATCAGCGGCACCGGCGCGAACGCCTCGTTGACCTCGTACAGGTCGATGTCGCCGAGCGTCAGGCCGCTGCGCTCCAGCACCCGCCGCGTCGCCGGCAGCGGGCCGGTCAGCATCAGCGTGGGATCCGCGCCGACGGTGGTGATCGCGCGGAACCGGGCGCGCGGCGTCAGGCCATGCGCCTTGGCGACGTCCGCCGCCATCAGCAGCAGGGCCGCGGCGCCGTCGGCGATCTGCGACGAGTTGCCGGCGGTGACGCGCCCTCCGTCCGGGCGGAAGCTCGGCTTGAGGGTGGCGAGCTTCTCGCGGCTGGTGTCGCGGCGGATCGTCTCGTCGCGGGCGAACACCGCAGCGCCCTCAGGGGCGTCCTGTTCGCGCCAGTCGTCCACCGGGACCGGCACGATCTCGCGGTCGAAGCAGCCGTCGTCCGCGGCGGCGGCGGCCCGGCGGTGGCTCATGATGGCGTAGTCGTCGAGGGCATCGCGGGTCAGGCCGTAGTGGTCGGCTAGCCGCTCAGCCGCCTCGCCCTGCGAGATCTGCGGATGGGCCTCCAGCAGCTTCCAGCCGAACGGCTTGCCGTGGACGTCGCGGTTGCCACCCATGGGGACGCGGGTCATGCTCTCCACGCCGCCGGCCACCACCACATCGAACTCGCCGGACGCGATGGAACCGATGGCGGCGTGCACGGCGGCTTCGGACGAGCCGCACTTGCGGTCCACCGACATGCCGGGAATGCCGACCGGCCAACCGGCGCTGAGCAGGGAGGTGCGGGCCACGTTGGTGGACTGCTCGCCCACCTGGGTCACGCAGCCGAACACCACGTCGTCCACCAGTTCCGGCCCGATGCCGGCGCGCTGCGCCAGCGCCTGGAGCACCACGGCCCCCAGATGGTCGGCGCGCACCGGGCCGAGCGAGCCGCGGAAACGGCCGATCGGCGTGCGGACGGCCTCTACGATCACAACCTCGCGCATAATCTGGGCTCCTTGGCTCAGCGGCCGGTGAAGACGGGGGGACGCTTCTCGCGGAAGGCGGCGGCCGCCTCCAGCCGGTCCTCGGTGGACAGCAGCAGCGTGAACAGGTTGCGCTCCAGCTCCAGCCCGGCCTTGAGGTCGAGGTCCATGCCGGCGCGCACCGCTTCCTTGACGTGGGCGGCGGCGACCGGCGGCTTGGCGGCGATGGCTTCGGCCAGCGCCATGGCCTGCTCCGCCAGCGCCTCGTGCGACGGGGCGAGGCGCGTCACCACGCCCAGGCGCAGGGCCTCCTCCGCGCCCAGCCGCTCGCCGGTCAGCATGAGGTCGAGCGCCCGTCCCATGCCGATCAGGCGGGGCAGGCGCTGGGTCCCGCCGGCGCCGGGGATCAGGCCGAGGTTCACCTCCGGCAGGCCGAACACGGCGTCGCTCGACGCGACGCGGATGTCGCAGGCCAGCGCGATCTCGAACCCGCCGCCGAGGCAGAAGCCGTGGACGGCGGCGACCACCGGCTTGGTCAGCGCGGCGATGGCGTCGGCGTAGGCCAGCTCCGGGTCGAGGCGGCGGGCGGCCACCAAGGAGTCCACCGGGCGGAACTCCTTGATGTCGGCGCCGACGCAGAACCCGCGCGGGCCGGCGGCGCGCAGCAGGACGGCACGGATGGCGGCGTCCGCCTGCGCCTCGCGGCAGGCCCGCGTCAGGCCGCTGCGGACGGCGTTGTTGATGGCGTTGAGCGCGTCGGGGCGGTTGAGCGTGATCACGCCCACGGGGCCCCGCCGCTCCAGGAGCACCGCCGGTTCGGTCGCGGCTTGCTGTTCGTCGGCCATGGTTCCTCTCCAGCCGGGGGTCAGCGCGGCGCCATGCGCAGCGCGCCGTCCAGGCGAATGGTCTCGCCGTTCAGCATCGGGTTCTCGATGATGTGGGTGGCGAGCTGCGCGTACTCGGACGGGAAGCCGAGCCGCGGCGGGTTCGGCACGGAGGCGCCGAGCGACGCGCGCACCGGCTCGGGCAGGCGCGCCAGGATCGGCGTGTCGAACAGGCCCGGCGCGATGGTGCAGACGCGGATGCCCCGGCTCGCCAGATCGCGCGCCGCGACGATGGTCATGCCGACGATGCCGGCCTTCGACGACGCGTAGGGGATCTGGCCGATCTGTCCTTCGTAGGCGGCGACGGAGGCGGTGAGGATGCACACGCCGCGCTCGCCCTCCACCGCCTCGGCCCGTGCCATGCGGGCGGCGGCGAGGCGCAGCACGTTGAAGCTGCCGATCAGGTTGATGCGGACGATCTCGACGTAGGTCTCCAGCGAGCCGGGGTTGCCCTCCTTGTCGAGGACGCGCACCGGACCACCGCGTCCGGCGCAATGGACGGTGGCGCGGAGCGGCCCGAAGCCCTCGGCGGCGTCGAACGCCGCTTCCATCTGCGCGGCGTCGGTCACGTCGGCGGCGACGAAGCGGGCGTTCGGGCCCAATTGCGCCGCGCGCTCCTCGCCGGCCGAGGCCGGCAGATCGACGATGACGACGCGCGCTCCCTGGGCGATGAGCCGCTCGGCGGTGGCGAAGCCCAGCCCCGACGCGCCGCCGGTGACAAGGGTGGTGATGCCGTCGATTTTCATGATCCTTGATCCTCCCTGTTCTTTCGGCTGTCTCAGCAGGACAGCGCGGCGACGGGCGACGCCGACGCCGGGGCTCCGTCGCGGGTAAAGGTGTGGACAGCCCGGTAGGCGTCGTGCACCGCGTCGCCGATCCGCCCGACCTCGCGGCTGTCGCCGATGGTGAAAGTGGGCAGACCGGCCGTGCGCAGGCCCTCCACCAGGGCGTTCTCCGGCACGCGGCCGAGCGCCAGCAGCACGCGCCCCGCCGTCCGGCGGTGCAGGGTGCCGTCCGTGGCCCGCAGGACCACATGCCCGTCACCGACCGACGCCAGTTCCAACCCGGTCTCGATGCGGATGCACGGATTGTCTTCCAGGCGCGCCACGAGCTGGCGGCGGTAGAGATACTGGGCGCGGCGGGCGAGGCGTCGCTCGGGCGAGCGGCCGACCAGCAGCACGTCGCGGCCCAACTCCGCCGCGTACTCGGCGCATTCGCACCCGGTCTCCCCGGTGCCGATGATGACGACCGGGCCGTCGCCCAAGGGCGACCGGCCGGTCAGCACGTCGTGGGCGAAGCCGACCAGCGGATGGCCGATGCCGGGAACCGACAGCGCGCGGTTGCCCGCGCCCGTCGCGACGACGGCGAGCGCCGGGTCGAGGGCGAGGACGTCGTCCGCTCCCGCATCGGCACCCAGGCGCATCTCCACCCCCGCGGCCTTCAGCCGCTCGACCAGATAGTCGCGGTACCAGAAGAACTTGTCCTTGCCGGGCGGGGTTCCCGAGGCGACGAGACCGAGGCCGAGTTCCTCCGCCCGCTCGAACAGCGTGACGCGGAAACCGGCGTCGTGCAGCAGCAGCGCCGACACCATGCCGCCGGGGCCGCCGCCGACCACCGCAGCCGGACGCCCGGCGCCGGTTTCCAGGATCGGCGGTTCGGTTTCCCGTCCGGCGCGGGGATTCTCGGCGCAGCCCAGCGGCTTGCCGGCCAGGAGCTGGTCGACGCACCAGTTGCACGAGGTGCAGGGGCGGATGGCCGCCGCCTGCCCGCTCCGGGCCTTGTCCGCCCATTGCGGGTCGGCCAGCAGCGCGCGGCCGAGCGCCACGAAATCGGCCGAGCCGTCGGCGATTGCCGCCTCCGCGACCTCCGGCCGGCGGATGACGCCGACCGTCAGCACGGGCACGCCGGCAACCTCGCGGACCCGGCGGGCCAGCGGGATCCGCCAGCCCTGCGGTGCCGACACCGGATCGACGTTGCGGTCCAACCGCTCCCCCGTGCCGGTGGAGACGTGCAGCGCGTCGGCACCGGCGGCCACCAGTTGCGGGGCCATCGCCACCGCCTCGTCCAGGGTGGTTCCGCCTTCCACGAACTCCTCCGCCGACAGGCGGAAGATCACCGGGCGGTCACCGGCCCCGCGTCGCGTCGCCGACACCACCGCCAGCGGGAAGCGCAACCGGTTCTCCAGGGATCCGCCATAGGCGTCGGTGCGCCGGTTGGCGGCACCGGACAGGAAGCCGCCGATCAGGTAGCCGTGCGCGCCGTGGATCTCCACCGCGTCGTAACCGGCCGCCGCGGCGCGGGCCGCTGCCTGTTCGAACTTGACGACCAGCGCCTCGATCTCCGGAACGGTGATCTCGCGCGGCTCCTCGCGGTACATCCGGCAGGCAATGGGCGAGGCGGCGACGGGCGCCTGCCCGTCGGTGAAGCGCCGCAGCGTCTGCCGCCCGGCGTGGAAGAGCTGAAGGCAGGAAAGCGCGCCCTCCGCCGCGATGGCCGAGGTCAGCCGGCGGTGGCTGTCGATCAGCGCATCGTCGTCGATGGCGAGTTGCGGCGCGCCCCCCCGCCCGCGCGGCCGGGCGGCGCAGGCGTACTCGCCGCTTAC
>JAEYOB010000192.1 GCA_023412175.1 Pseudomonadota bacterium
CGTCGAGCGGGATGGCAAGATGGACGGGACCGACGGGCCGGCGGACCAAGCGGCCGGCAGCGTCGTCCAGGGCAGTCGCCAGCGCACTCACAGACCGGATCTCGATGGCCCGATCGACCGCCTGCCCCATGACGGCAACATCGCGCCAGCCCTCCGGTCCGGGGTCCTGGAAGGCGCCGTCGGCGTCCAGGACACCGGGACCGCCGCTGAGGAAGACCACCGGCACCGCTTCCATCCGCGCGGTGATCGCGCCCGCCGCGGCATAGGCAGTTCCGGGACCGCCGGTGATCAGGCATGCGCCCGGCCTGCCTGTTCGGCGGGCATGGCCGTCCGCCATGAAGGCCGCCCCGAGTTCGGTCTGGGCAATGATCGGAACGACAGAACTCTCGGCAACCGCTTCCACCAGCGGATCGATCCGCGCCCCCGGCACCAAGAAGACATGGCCGCAGCCCATTCGCTCCAGCCACGAGACGATTGTGGCCGCACAGGAGAGGGATGCCATGCCGGTCATGCCGCGCACCCGGCGAACGGCGGGTCGCCGGAGGAACAGACGTCGCAGCGGGTGATGGAACGCTTTCCACACACCGTGGATGGACGTGCCGTGGCGGCGCATACCAGCGCCACGACTGAATGCCCGCGTCGATGAACAGTGTGGTGCTTTCGTCCGCGGCCAGACTCTCCGTCAGCACCACGAGCACGGCCGGAGCCATCCGTCATCCCCCTGCTGCCAGCGACCCCAGGGAGGGTCGCCAAGGCAGCACGGTAGGTTTTCCAGATGGCGTACCGGCGCCGCCGCACCTCCACCCGGTGTGCAAGCTGCAACACTCCAACGGCCGCGGCCATCTCATTCAGCTTGCCGTTGAAGCCGCCAGACACCACCATGTCGCCCTCGAAACCGAAATTGATGGCATTGCGGGTACGTGCGATCGAGTGCGGATCACGGAAGGCCACCAGCCCGCCCTCGCCGGTGCCGAGCGGTTTCGCCGCGTGCAGGCTGACGGCGATGAGCAGGTTCTCGGCGATTCCCTGGTGCCAGAGCGGGGCCGCAGCGTCGATGACAACGGGCCTTCCCGTTTTCCGGGCAAGGGTGGACCATTCCTCGGCCGGGAGAGGGCGTCCGAAACTCGCTACCGGCACGATGGCGTCGATGCCGAGATGGTGCGTGGCATCGTGTGCGATGGTCGGTGTCAGCGTCCACGACGCCGGATCGACGTCACAAAATTGAACCCTGTCCAGCGGACCGCTTGCGCGGTCGCGGGAGACGTGTAGGACGGCATCAAGACCTTTGCACCTAGCGCCAGACCGAGGACACCCAGTGCAGCTTCCAGGGCGGCGGTGCAGGACGAGGTCACACAGACCGCCGTGCCAGCGCCGAGCAGCGCTGAGAGTTCCGTTTCGAAACACCCGGCCATCGGCCCGAAATTGGTGAAGCGGTACGATTGAGCGATCTCCAGCAGCAGGGACCCGAGCGACTCCGGTGACGGCATGTCCGGGACGAGAACAGGCAACATCAGTGCGAACCGTGCGGTGGCACGGCGGCCGGCTTCGGCAACTCCTTCCAGGTCGGGATCGTTGGAAAAGGCGCGTTCGAGATGGGGCCAATGGCGTCCAGGTCGGCCGAAAAAATAAGCAGGTCCGTGGGCACCGTCAAGTTCGGGCTGGCCGGGGTGTTAGCTGTTCGGATGCGACACCTCCTTGGCGGCCTCGACCACCACCATGGCTTTGGGCAGGCGGCAGGGAGGTGTCGCATCCGGACAGCTAAGGTGGCTTCGAGGCACGTCCTTCAGAAGATCTCTCGCCCACTCACCGGCGCGGTTCTGCTGAACTGCACTGGGAGGATGAATGGATCAGTTCCTGCAATCTTCAACAATGGGCTGTGAAGAAAAGTGGCGGTCCTGCGGCCTCACAAGCCAGCCGCTTTGGTGAGGTTGACGCGGAAGCGGTCGCGGCGGCGCTGGTAGCGCCGGGTCATCTCGGCCGAGGCGTGGCCGAGATGACGCTGCACGAAGCGCTCCTCCGCTTCGGCGGCCGTGGCGAGGCCGGCTCGCAGCGAATGCCCGGCAAATCGTAACCGGCGCTCGCTCTCTGCCAGATCACCGCGGATGCCGGCGGCCAGCGCCGTGGCCTGCACCAGCCGGGCGACGTGCTTGTCGGACAGCCGCTCGCCCGAGGTGCGTTTGCCGTCGCGGGCAATGCGGCGGAACACCGGCCCATGGGCGATGCGGCCCAACTCCAGCCACGCCTTCAGCGCCGCCACCGGGCAGCTCTGGGGAGCCGAGCCGGGCCCGACCTCGACCTCCCGCCAGCCGGTCTTGCCGCGGATATGCAGGACCAGCCCGCCGTCCAGGATCTCCAGCCAGCCGCGGCCGGCGGCGGTCTCCCCGGCGCCGTGGTCGAGGCCGACGATCTCGGAGCGCCGCAGCCCGCCGGCGAAGCCGAGCAGCAGGATGGCACGGTCGCGCAGGCCCCGGAGGTCATGCTCGAGGCAGGCGGTCATGCGCAGCACGTCGTCGGCGAGGAGTGCGTCCTTCTGCACCGGCGGTCGCCCGTGTTCGTTGCGGATGCCGGCGAGCACCTCCTTGATGTGGCGGTCGGCCCGGTCGAGGGGCGCGCCGCGCTGGCGGAAATTCCAGGCAAGCCCGGACAGGCGGCGCTCGATCGTGGTGGCGGCGCGCCCGCCTTGGCCGCCGGGCCGGGTCTCGGAGGCGAGGTCGGCGATGTAGAGGCCGATGGCCTGGGGCTCGGGCGGCAGGGGCGCCACGCCACGCCGCATGCACCAGGCGGTGTAGTGCCGCCAGTCGGCCTCGTAGGCGCGCCGGGTGTGCTCGGCCTTGGCGTTGCGGGCGTAGGCTCGGGCTTTGTCGGCGAGGTCGGTCAGGTGGGCGAGATCGCGGTCCTGGGGATCCGGCAGGGTGGGCACGGGGTCGGCGGCCATCGCGGGCGGGCTCCGGGGGCAGGGAAAGCGACGACCTGACTATAGAGTCCGGGGCGCCGGCTGTCACGTCCGATAAGGCGGGATTATCGGACATACGCCGCGCTCCCTGTACCCCGGCGCTTATTCATGCTATAACGCGCCAAAAGCGCCGTTCCCTCTCAGTTCGTTTGCCACGGAACCGCCATGCCGATCACCTATTGCGCTGCCCTCGACGGTCGTGACAGCGATCTGGCGCTGCTGGGCGCCTGCTTCACAGAGCCCACCTGCCGTGTGGTGTGCCGCAACCGCGGCGATGGCGTCGTCTGGACGTTGCGCTCCAGCGATCTGGTGCTCAATCCCAAGCCGGAGCGGCGTCTCGCCATCACCAACACGGGGCATGATGAGGTCGAGTTCGACGGAAATTGGGACGCCGTCGAAACCTGGGTGGCCGAGCGGCTGCCGGCTCTGAACGGCGCCGCGCGGCTGCTGGAGCCGCGCTACGAACCCGTCGAGGTCGTTGCGCTCCGCAGTGAGGCCGCCGACGGCACCGCACTGGCTGTGCGCGCGACGTCGCGGGGGCTGTGGGTTCCCGGCGGTTACCGCCCGCCCGAAAACCCGGAGGTGCGGGACCTCGTCCGGCGGTGGGCGGCTCTGGCCCTGAGGGACGAGGCGGTGGCCACGGTGCTGGCGGTGCTGGCCATGCCGCCAACCTGGACGGCGCTCGGACTGGTGCTCAAC
>JAEYOB010000196.1 GCA_023412175.1 Pseudomonadota bacterium
CTCGGCGGCAGGGCGCCGGACGAGGTCTATGCGGACAGCCTGGACGGCATCAACTTGGTGGCGTGATGGAGATCTGAACCAAGCTTATCCCAGCCGCCAAACTGTCCGGGAAACGGGGACCACTTCACTCGTTCCTGAACGCCTGATGAACTGCCCGCTCAGCTTCGCCTCAGGTGACATCCGGCAGAGTGCTGACCATCGAGCGTTCCGACGCTCTTCAGCACCCGAGGTGAAGCCATGCTCAAGTCCACCCTCCTCGCCGCACTCGGCGTCCTGACGCTGTCCGGGGCCGCCTACGCCGACGATCATCATCGGACCCGCGCCTTCCAGCCGACCGGCCCGCAGCCGATCATGGACGTGGTCGACGCCGGCGGAGGCACCGTCACCGGGACCGTCGGCAAGGTCGCCGCCAACTGGTTCGTCCTCAGCGACGGCGAGCGGGAGATCCCGGTCACCAGCCGCGCCTTCCTGCCGGACGGCATCCAGGCTGGCGATCCGATCACCGTGGTCGGCGGCATCCGGCGAGGCGCCATCCGGGCCGAGCAGATCATCACCCAGGACGGCGCCACCTTTGGCCGCAATGCCTTCCAGGACCGCCGCGGCCGTCACCGCGACCGCGGCCACGACGATGACTGACCCGGTCCAGCGTACGGGTTCGTAATCCAGGCTCCGCCTGGGCGGGCCCGTGCGCCCGCCTCGCCCTTCCACCTTCCATCCGAGTTCGCCCCATGCTGAAGAGGATGATCTTCCACACCCTGCTCGCCGTGCTCTCCATCGGTGCTCTGGGCATCGCCTACCAGGCCGCCGCGGAAGGCAGCGCGAGCATCACGACGCTGTGGGCCGCCAGCCGCCATCACGACGACTGAGCCGCGCCGTTCACCACGCCCATCCACCACGGAGATCGCTATGGCTTCCCGCAAGCCGACCGCCGCCGAGATGACCGCCCTCCTGGCGTTCCACGCCACCCTCTCGGGCGCGTTCATCGTCGCCTATCTCACCGGGGACGAAGACACCTACGGCATGCACGTCTTCTCCGGCTACGCCGTGCTCATCGCGATCGCGCTACGCGTGGCGGCCGGCGTGCTGGCTCGTGAGGGCAGCCCGCTGCGCCTTCCCAGGCCTTCGTCGCGACCGCTCCTCGATTGGGTGAAACGCCTTGTCAGCGGCGATCCGAAGGCCCGTTCGGAGCGCAGCCCCCTGATCGCCTGGGCGGCCGCGGCACTCCTCATCGGCGTCGGTCTGACGGCGGCCTCCGGAGCCACAGCGGACTTCGTGGTGGCGGTCGAGGATCTGCACGAGGCTCTGGGCGAGGCCTCCCTCGCCATCGTCATCGCGCACGTCGCGCTCGTCTTCGCCCTGCACGGGCTGAAACGGCTCGACGCCCTGCTGCCGTCCGGCTGGTCGCCGCGCCGCTCCGAGCTGTCCGACCGGGTGATCCCATGAGACCGATCCTCGTCCTCGCTGTCGCCGCCGTGATGGGCACCGGCGCCGCCCTGGCGGTGACCGTCGATCCCAACCGCACGCGGATCCTCGACGGCTACGCCGCCCAGGCGAAGGGGCAGGTTCCCGACTTCACCGGCTTCTCGGCGGAGCGCGGGCGCGCGCTCTACCTCGGCCCGCACCGCGGCGGCAAGGTGGCCGAAACCCCGGCCTGCGCCAGCTGCCACACCGAGAACCCGGCCGGTCCCGGGCGGCACTACAAGACCGGGCGCGAGATCCAGCCGATGGCGGTCTCGGCCAACCCGAAGCGGTTCACCGACCCGGCCGAGGTCGAGAAGCGCTTCGAGCGCGACTGCATCAATGTCCTCGGCCGGGCCTGCACCGCCCGCGAGAAGGGTGACTTCATCACCTTCCTGGCCAACCAATAGCAAAGGCTACGCTGATGTCCCTCGATCCGCACCTCCGCACGCTGCGCGATGCCTACGGCCGCTACGCCACCGGCGTCGCCGTGATCACCACCCTGACCCCGGCGGGTGCTCCCATCGGGCTGACGGTGAACTCCTTCAGTTCGGTATCCCTGGACCCACCGCTGGTGCTGTGGAGCCTGATGCGGTCCTCCACCAACCTGCCGGTGTTCCGCGAGGCCAGCCATTTCGCGGTGAACGTCCTCGCTGACGATCAGCAGGCGCTGTCCACGCGCTTCGCGTCGCGCGTCGAGGATCGGTTCGCCGGGATCGATTGGGAGCCGGGGACAGGCGGCGTGCCGCTCCTGCCCGACTGTCTGGCGCGGTTCGAGTGCACAGCGCACAGCCACATGGAGGCGGGCGACCACGTGGTCCTCCTCGGACGCGTGCACCGCTTCGTCCACGGTGACGGTGCGCCACTCCTGTTCTTCGCCAGCCGCTACGCGGAATTACGCCGCGAGCCAGCCGTCGCGTCGGCCGCTTGAGGAGACCGGTCATGCACATCCGCATCGTCGCCCCCGCCATCCTCCTGCTCGCCGCCACGGCCGCGCTGGCGAACGAGTTCGAGCGAGTCCCGCCGGTGTCCCACGCGGCAACGCAGAAGGAATGTGGCGAGTGCCACTTGGCCTACCAGCCGGCCCTGCTGCCGGCGGCCAGCTGGAACCGCATCATGGACGGGCTGTCCGACCACTTCGGCGACAACGCCAGCCTGCCGGCAGACATCGCCGCGGACATCCGTGCCTACCTGACGCGGAACGCCGGCGGCGACGGCGGCCGGCTGACCCGCATCACCGACCAGCGCTGGTGGCAGCACGAACACGACTTCGATCCCAGCATCTGGAAGCGCAAGACGGTGGGCGCCAAGAGCAACTGCGAGGCCTGCCACCGCGAGGCGGCGAAGGGCCTCTACGAGGACTGACCGCCCGACAGGTCGATCCACCCACCCACACGGAGGAGCACCATGTCTGTAAGACGTTCGCCACAGGTGCCCTGATCGGCGTCGCGCTGAGCCTCGGCGTAGCTGGTTCGGGATCTGCGGCCACCCCACCGGCCCACGAGGCCCGCGCTGCGGGAGGGATGGAATTGTCCTTGGACCAGGGGCATAAGTGGAAGACGGATGATGCGCTCCGTCAGGGCATGGCGCCGCTGTCCCAAAGGCGGCGCTTTTCCCGCAGAGCGATGATGACCGAGGCTTCGCACCAGCCTGCGGCAATACGTCACTACGCTCCCTCTTGAGGACGGCAATTTGGCGCATTAGTTAGTTATCAGTCACTAACTTCCATTCCGTTGAGTGTGATGGCTACGCGGATACGCAAGCCGGCCGATGAGCGCCGCGATGAGATCGTCGAGACGGCCCTAGCCCTCGCTGATCAGGCTGGGCCGGATCGGCTGACCACCGGTGCGGTGGCCGAGGCGATCGGCATTACCCAGGCCGCCATCTTCCGCCACTTCCCAAAAAAACAGGATCTCTGGGACGCTGTGGCCACCAGCATCGCCAGGCGGATGGAGGGGCGCTGGGCCGAGGCCCTCGCCGGCGGTGACGGCGCTCGCGAACGTCTGACGCGCTTGGTCCGCGGCCAGCTGCGGCTGGTGCAAGAGACGCCGGCGATTCCCGCCATCCTGTTCTCCCGCGAGCTGCACACCGACAACGCGGCTTTGCGCACCGCCTTCCTGGGGCTGATGAGTCGCTTCGCGGGCCTTCTTGCCGGCATCGTCGACGAGGGCCGCGCCCAGGGAACGTTCCGGACGGATCTGGATCCGCGCGAGGCGGCATTCATGATCATCGCCATCATGCAAGGGGTGATTGTCCGCTGGTCCCTCTCCGGACGCGGCTTCGATCTGTGCCGGGAGGGTGAGCGTTTGCTCACACTGGGCTTGTGCGGACTGGCGCCTACCGGAGGAGATCGGTCATGAGACGGCTCGTGCGACTTATCCTGCTCGCCTTGTTCGCCGTGGCCCTGGCCGGCGGTGCCCTCTATGCCTTGCGTTTCAGCTCCATCACAGTTCCGGTGACCTTTCTCGAGCGGGATGTTCCGATCGAGGTCTACGGGATCGGCACGGTGGAAGCCCGCGTGCGCTCCGCGGTCGGACTGGAGGTGGCGGGCACACTCACCGAGCTGTTCGCCGACCACGGAGACCAGGCGGCGGCGGGGACCGTGCTCGCCCGCCTCGATACCCGTCAGCAGGAGGCGCGTGTTGCCGAGGCAACGGCGGCGGTCGGTCAGGCCCGCGCTGCGCGCGAGAAGGCAGTGGCGGCTATCACCAGGGCCCGCTCGCTGCTGGAGAAACGCCGGCAGGCGAATGAGCGCCGGCAAGCGCTGCTGGCAAAGGGCAGCGTGTCCGTGGAGATCGCCCAGGACAGTGCGGCCGACCTGAAGGTCGCGGAAGCCGAGCTGGCTGTCGCGCAGTCCGATCTCGCCGTCACCGAGGCCGCGCTGGCCGATTCCGAGGCGCGACTGCGCTACGAGGCGGCACGCTTGGACCGCTACACGCTCACAGCCCCCTTCAAAGCGCTGGTCGTGGCCCGCCACAAGGAGCTCGGCGCCGCGGTAAATCCCGGCGAACCGCTGTTCACACTCGTCGCCCCCGACAGCATCTGGGCCCTGGTGCATGTGGACGAGGCATCGGCCGGTGGCTTGATGGAGGGGCAACCCGCAGAGGTCCGCCTGCGCTCCCTGCCGGCTCAGACCTTCCGGGCGCGCGTGACGCGCATCGAGTTGGAGAGCGACCGCGTCACGGAGGAGCGCAAGGTCTACCTGAAGTGCGAAGTCTGTCCGCCCCGCGTCTTCCTGGCCGAGCAGGTGGAGGCGACGATCGAGATGGATCGTCTGCCGAGCGCCATTCTGGTGCCGCAGACGGCGGTCGAACGCTTCGATGGCCGGCGTGGCGCCGTGTGGACGGTGGAGGATGGTCGCCTCGCCCGCCGCATCCTCGGCTTCGGCCGGCGGACTCTGGACGGGCGGCTCGAGGTCGTGGAGGGACTTCCGGAGGACGTGCGGGTGGTGACCGCGCCCATTGCCGGACTCCGTGAGGGCCGGTCGGCCGACATCGCTGGAGCCGGGCCATGAACCTCGCCATCCGCGATGTCCGGCACAACCTTGGGCGCTTCCTGCTGACCTGCCTGGGGCTCAGCCTGCTCCTCGCCGTGGTCCTGTCCATGATCGGCATCTATCGTGGGCTGGTGGACGAGGCGCTGACCCTGGTGCGCGCTCCGGGCGCCGATCTGTGGGTGGTCGAAGCGGGGACGCGCGGCCCGTTCGCCGAGGCCTCGCGCATTCCGGGCGACGAACGCGATGCGATGGCCCGGCTGGCCGGGGTGGCCGATGCCGGCGGGCTCACCTTCCAGTCGGCTGAAACCCTGCATCGCGGCCGCACACTGCGTCTCTATGTCGTCGGCTATGAGCTGGGGCGACCGGGCGCACCGGCGCGGATCGTCGCCGGCCGGCCGATCACCCGCGGGCATTACGAGATGGTCGCCGATCGCCGCACCGGCTTGGAACTGGGCGAGCGCCTGCGGCTGGGACGCTCCGATTACACTGTGGTCGGAGTGACGGAGGGAGTGGTGGCCTCCGGGGGTGATCCGGTGATCTACCTCACGCTCCAAGACAGCCAACGTTTGCAGTTTGAACTGGACCCGCCGGCGGCGCGCCGTGAACTGGCGCGCGGCGTCAAGCCGGCCGGCACCGCCATCATCAACGCCGTTGTCGCCCGTGTACGGCCCGGTGTGCGCCCGGCGGACGTAGCCGAGGTGGCGAGCCGCTGGAAGCACTTGGCGGCGTTGACCCAAGACCAGCAGGAAGCGCTGCTGCTCCAGTCCGTGGTGGAGAAGGCGCGCCGGCAGATCGGCCTGTTCACCGCCATCCTGCTGGTGGTTTCGGCGGTGATTATCGCGCTGATCCTCTACACGCTGACTATGGACAAGGTGAAGGAGATCGCCACGCTGAAGCTGATCGGCGCACCGGACCGAACCATCGTCGGCCTGATCGTCCAGCAGGCGATCGCCATGGGGGTAATCGGCTGGACGGCTGGCGCCGTGCTCATCGCGCTGGCCAAGGACCACTTCCCGCGCCGCGTGGTGCTCCTGCCGGAGGACGGGTTGATGCTTGCCTTGGCGGTGCTGGTCATCTGCGTCGTCGCGAGTGGCCTGAGCGTCCGCCTGGCTCTCAAGGTCGATCCCGCCACAGCGCTCGGAGGGTGAAGACATGACCGCGCCGCTCGTCGAGCTTCAGGGTGTCGCGAAGACCTATGGCGGCGGCGAGGCCGCCGTACATGCCCTCCAAGACACCGATTTGCGGGTCTTCCCGGGCGAGGTGGTCGGGCTGCTCGGCCCCAGCGGGTCGGGCAAGACGACTCTGCTGAACCTGGTGGGGTGCATCGTTGAGCCGACGCGCGGGCGCATGGTGCTGGATGGAGAGACCGTCTTCGACAGCCGCTGGCTGCGCACTGATCTGCGCCGTCTGCGGCTTGAGAAGATCGGCTTCATCTTCCAGTTCCACAACCTGCTGCCGTTCCTGACGGCGGCGGAGAACGTGGCCGTGGTGCTCGACCTCGCCGGCTACTCCCGGTCAGCGGCGCAGGCGCGGACGCGAGAGCTGCTGGATTACCTGCAGGTCGCTCATCGTTTCGCCGCGCTTCCGGCCCGGTTGTCGGGCGGTGAGGCACAACGCGTCGCTATTGCGCGAGCGCTGGCCAACCGGCCGCGCATCATCCTGGCCGACGAACCGACGGCGGCGCTGGACTCCGAGCGCGCCGGCATAGTGATGGACCTCCTGCGCAAGGTGGCGATGGAGCAGCAGGCGGCGATCATCGTCGTCACCCATGACGAGACGATCTTCGATCGCTTCGACCGCAAAATCGCCCTGCGCGACGGTCGGGTGGTGGCAGCTGCGTGAGTTGCAATCCGGCGTGTTGCATTGAGGCGAGGAAGACAAGAGATTGCTCCATCCCCACCTCTGATCAAGCGAGGCGGACGGAGCTCGGGCGTCCGTGGTCGATCATGCGGTTGACCACGGCGGCGCCGATCAGCCCTTCGGTCTGGCGCAGCGCCAACCGGAAGACGGCGCGCGGCGATGCGGGACGCGCTCGTTGCGCGCGGCTGGGCACAGGATGCCATCGCCGTGCCGAACCTGGACGAGACCTCGGGCAGGGGCGGACGCCGTGCTGTCGCTCAAGCGGGCTCTCGACACCGCGCCAGACGATACGGCACGCGATCACATCCTGCGACAGATGAAGTCGGCGTTGGAGACCGGCGCGGTTCATCCGCGGTAATCCCTTGCCGGAGCGGGGAGAACGGCGCCCGCTCCGCCACACTGAGTCCGCCCCGTGTCCGTTGGGAGACGTGCTGTGCGGATCCACACACTGCCGGTCGAGCAGGCGCTCTCCAGTCTGCGCAGCGGCCCGAACGGCCTGACTCCCCTTGAGGCCACACGGCGGCTGGCGAAGTTCGGCCGCAACGCGCTGGAGCCGATGCGACGCCAGCCGCTGCTCACCCGGCTGCTGCGCAGCTTCACGCACTTCTTCGCGCTGCTGCTGTGGCTGGCGGCGGCGCTGGCGCTGGGGGCGGAGCTGTATCAGCCCGGCGAGGGTATGGGCGTGCTGGCCGGGGCCATCGCCGGCGTCGTCCTGATCAACGGCCTGTTCAGCTTCTGGCAGGACTACAAGGCGGAACGCGAGCTGGCGGCGCTCGCCCGGCTGTTGCCGCAGACGGTGAAGACGGTGCGCGGCGGCGCACTGGTGCTGGTCGACGCGGCGGACCTGGTGCCCGGCGACGTGGTGCTGCTGGCCGAGGGCGACCGCGTGCCGGCCGACGCCCGGCTGCTGGAGACGCAGGCCCTGCGCGTCGACGCCTCGGCGTTGACCGGCGAATCCGTGCCCGTGTTTCGCGACGCGCTGCCGACCAACGAGCACGACCCGCTGCTGGCGCGCAACGTCGTGCTGGCCGGCACCGCGGTCGCCACAGGCGAGGCGCGCGCCGTCGTCTACGCCACCGGCGCCCACACCGAGTTCGGGCGCATCGCCGCATTGACCCAGGGCGAGGAGCGCAAGCGCTCGCCGCTGCTGCGCGAGATCGCTGCGGTCAGCCGCGTCATCGCGGCGCTGGCCATGCTGCTCGGCGCGGTGTTCTTCGCGGTCGGGGTGCAGGCTGGGCTGCCGGTGCTGTCGGCCTTCCTCTTCGGCATCGGCATCATCGTCGCCAACGTGCCCGAGGGGCTGCTGCCGACCGTCACCCTGGCGCTCGCCATGGGGGCGCGGCGCATGGCCCTGCGCAACGTACTGATCCGCCACCTGCCAGCGGTGGAGACGCTGGGCTCGGCCACCGTCATCTGCACCGACAAGACCGGCACGCTGACCCTCAACCGCATGACCGTCCGCGTCGCGCACGGCGAGCAGGAGGCGATGGCGGCGGTCGCGCGGCACTGCCATACGCTGAAGCGCTCCGGCGCCCCTGGATCGGGAGGAGGCTGGCTGGGCGACCCCATGGAGGTGGCGCTGGTCGAGCAAGCCGAACCCGGCACCATCCACCCGCTGGCCGGCGAGGTGCCCTTCGACACCGAACGCAAACGCCTGTCCACCCTGCACGACACGCCCGAGGGCCGCGTGGTTTACACTAAGGGTGCCGTCGAGACGGTGCTGCCGCTGTGCGCGGCGCGCGCCACGGCGGAGGGCGCCGTGCCGCTGGACGATGCCGGTCGCGCCGCGGTGCTGGCCGCGCAGGAGGCGATGGCCGACAAGGGGCTGCGTGTGCTGGCCCTGGCGTGGCGCGACGGGCCGGATACCGACGATCCGGAGCGCGGTTTGGTGCTGGCCGGTCTGGTCGGGCTGGAGGACCCGCCGCGGCCCGAGGTGCCGTCCGCGATAGCGCGGGCGCACGCCGCCGGCATCCGCGTCATCATGATCACCGGCGACCACCCGCACACCGCACTCGCCATCGCCCGCGAAGTCGGTCTGGTGCGCGGGCCAGCGCCGGAGGTGGTGACCGGCGACCGGCTGCGCGTCATGTCCGACAGCCACCTGCTGCTCGCGCTGGACGTCGGGGAGATCGTCTTTGCCCGGATCGGGGCCGACCAGAAGCTGCGCGTCGTGCAGGCGCTGCAGCGGCGAGGTGAGGTGGTGGCGGTCACCGGCGACGGCGTCAACGACGCCCCGGCGCTGAAGCAGGGCGACATCGGCGTGGCGATGGGCCGCGGCGGCACCGACGTGGCGCGCGAGGCCGCCGACATGGTGCTGCTGAACGACAACTTCGCCTCCATTGTCGACGCTGTCGAGGAAGGGCGCGCGGTGTTCGCCAACATCCGCCGCTTCATGACCTACATCCTCACCTCGAACATCCCGGAGATCGTGCCGTACCTCGCCTTCGTGCTGTTCGGGATCCCGCTGCCGCTGACGGTCGTCCAGATTCTGGCGGTGGACCTCGGCACCGACATGCTGCCGGCGCTGGCGTTGGGTGCCGAGCCCCCGCACCGCGACGTGATGAACCGGCCGCCGCGGCCACGCGGCGAACGGCTGCTGACGTGGGGGCTGCTGACGCGCGCCTACCTCTTCCTCGGCCTGTTCGAGGCGGCGGCCCTGGTCGCCTACTTCGCCGTGCTGTGCGCGGGCGGCTGGATCTGGGGTGCTACGCTGTCCGCGCACGACACGCTGTACAAGACGGCGACCACCGCCTGCCTCGCCGCCATCGTAGTGGCGCAGGTGGCGAACGTCTATCTGTGCCGCAGCGACCGCGAGTCCATCTTCGACCCGGCGGTGCCGCGCAACCGCCTGATTCCGTTGGGTGTGGCTGCAGAAGTGCTGCTGCTTCTGGCCATCGTCTACACGCCGCCCGGCAACACCCTGTTTGCCACCGCGCCGTTGCCCTGGTGGGGATGGTTGGCCGGCGTGCCCGTCGTGCTGGCCATGGCCGCGGCAGACGAACTGCGCAAGTGGACGCTACGTCGCCATTCCAGCCCGGCGCGCGCGGCGCATCACGGGACAGACGCACCGGGCGACTTGAGGGAGGCTCCGCCATGAAAGCGATGGTCCTGACGCAGCCCAATGTGCGGCTTGTCGAATCCACCCTGCCCGATCCGGTGCCGGGCGACCGGCAGGTGCTGATCCGAGTGCACGCCTGCGCGGTCTGCCGCACCGATCTGCACGTCATAGACGGCGAACTGCCCCACCCCGCCCTGCCGCTGGTGCCCGGCCACGAGATCATCGGCACCATCACCGCCATCGGCCCGGGGGTGGAGCAGCGGCGGGTCGGCGAGCGCGTCGGGGTGCCGTGGCTGGCCTGGAGCTGCGGGGAGTGCGCTTATTGTCGGTCCGGCCGCGAGAACTTGTGCGACCGGGCGCGCTACACCGGCTATCAGGTCAACGGAGGCTACGCCGAGATGACGGTGGCGGACGAACGCTACGTCTTCCCCATCGACCCGTCCTATTCCGACGTAGAAGCGGCACCGCTGATGTGCGCCGGGCTGATCGGCTACCGGGCGCTGCGCATGGCCGGCGACGCGGCAAGGCTGGGCCTGTACGGCTTCGGGGCGGCGGCGCACATCGTGGCGCAGGTGGCCCGCCATCAGGGTCGCACCGTGTTCGCCTTCACCCGCCCGGGCGATGGCGAGGCGCAGGCGCTCGCCCGCTCGTTGGGGGCGGCGTGGGCCGGCGGGGCCGGCGAGGGGCCGCCGGAGCCACTCGACGCCGCGCTGATCTTCGCCCCCGTCGGATCGCTGGTGCCGACGGCGCTGAAGGCGGTCGCCAGGGGCGGCACCGTGGTGTGCGCCGGCATCCACATGAGCGACATCCCCGCCTTTGCCTACGAACTGCTGTGGGGCGAGCGGGTGGTGCGCTCGGTCGCCAACCTGACCCGCCGCGACGGCGAGGAGTTCCTGGCATTGGCGCCGAAGATCCCTGTGCGCACCACCACCACGACCTTCCCGCTCGACCGTGCCAACGAGGCAGTGGAACGGCTGCGGAGCGGGCAACTGGCTGGGGCGGCGGTGCTGACCGTGTGAGCACCGCCCCTCTGCCCTCTCAATACTCCATGCCGGCAGCGGAGGCCCCAGCCTTGGCGTCGGGCTTCTCCGCGATCATCACCTCGGTGGTGATCAGAAGCCCGGCCACCGACGCGGCGTCCTGGAGCGCGATGCGGACCACCTTCGTCGGGTCGATGATGCCCGCCTTCACGAGGTCGCCGAACGTGCCGGTCTGGGCGTCGTAGCCGACGTTCGGGTCGTCCTGCTCCAGCAGACGGCCGATGATGACGGAGCTGTCGACACCCGCGTTGGCGGCAATCTGACGGGCCGGCATCTCCAGGGCGCGGCGGACGATGTCGATGCCGACGCGCTGGTCGTCGTTGGCCGGCTTCAGCCCCTTGAGCGCCCGCACGGCATAGAGCAGGGCGACGCCACCGCCGGCGACGACGCCCTCCTCCACCGCGGCGCGCGTGGCGTGCATGGCGTCGTCCACGCGGTCCTTGCGCTCCTTGACTTCGGTCTCGGTCGCTCCGCCGACGCGGATCACCGCAACGCCGCCGGCCAGCTTCGCCAGCCGCCCCTGGAGCGTCTCGCGATCGTAGTCCGACGTGGCCCCCTCGATCTGCCGCCGGATCTGCGCACAGCGGGCTTCGATGTCCGCCCGCGTACCGGCGCCGTCGATGATGGTCGTCGTCTCCTTGTCGACCCGCACACGCCGGGCCTGGCCCAACATGTCGATGGTGACGGCCTCCAGCTTGACCCCGAGCTCCTCGGAGATCAGCACACCGCCGGTCAGCACCACCATATCCTCCAGCATCGCCTTGCGCCGGTCGCCGAAGCCCGGCGCCTTGACGGCGCAGACCTTGAGCCCGCCGCGCAGCCTGTTCACCACCAGGGCGGCGAGCGCCTCGCCCTCCACGTCCTCGGCGACGATCAGCAGCGGTCGGCCCGCCTGCACCACGCTTTCCAGCACCGGCAGCAGGACCTGCAGGCTGGACAGCTTCCTTTCATGGAGCAGGACGTACGCGTCCTCCAGCTCCGTGGTCATCCGCTCGGCGTCGGTGACGAAGTAGGGGCTGATGTAGCCGCGGTCGAACTGCATGCCTTCGACGACGTCGAGTTCGGTCACCGTGCTCTTCGCCTCCTCGACGGTGATAACGCCCTCATGGCCGACCTTGTCCATGGCCTGCGCCAGCATGTCGCCGATGGCGCGCTCGCCGTTGGCGGAGATGGCGCCGATCTGGGCGATCTCCTCGGAGGTGGAGACCTTCCGGGAGCGGGCCTCGAGGTCGGCAACCACCGCCTCCACCGCCATGTCGATGCCGCGCTTGAGGTCCATAGGATTCAGGCCCGCGGCCTCCGCCTTCGCTCCTTCATGGACCATGGCCTGGGCGAGCACAGTCGCCGTGGTGGTGCCGTCACCGGCTTCGCTGCTTGTCCGGGTCGCGACCTCGCGCACCATCTGGGCGCCCATGCTCTCGAAGCGGTCCGGCAGCTCAATCTCCTTGGCGACGGTGACACCGTCCTTGGAGATTCGCGGCGCACCATAGGCCTTCTCGATCAGCACGTTGCGGCCCTTCGGACCGAGCGTCGCCTTGACCGCGTCGGCGAGGACATCCACGCCCCGGAGCATCCGCTCGCGCGCGTCCGTCGAAAACCTCACATCCTTGCTCGCCATGGCTCACCCCCTCTGATTCCCGCGAATCGGCGTGATACGAAGCGGTCAAAGACCCACCTCGATGACTCCCAGGAGATCGGACTCCGGCATGATCAGGTATTCGACGTCCGCGACCCTGACCTCACTGCCCGACCACTTCCCGAACAGCACCCGGTCGCCCGCCTTGACGTCCATGGGCTGAAGCGCCCCGTCCTTGCCGCGCCGGCCGGGACCGACGGCGACGACATCCCCCTGCTGGGGCTTCTCCTTCGCCGTGTCGGGAATGATGACGCCTCCCGCCGAGCGGGCCTCTTCTTCGATCCGACGGATGACCACACGGTCATGAAGCGGGCGGACGTTCATTGCAGCCCCCTTGCCAAGAATGCACGGCGGGATGAAGTACGCCCCGCTGGCAACCATTCTGGCGCCACCCCGCACCCGGGCGTTAACCTGGATTAAGCGGCGCCTTCGGGCTTCGAGGTTTCAATGATCCCTGGCCCATTGTGCAGGGGGAGGAGCCGCCGTGGGAGCCGCGGATCCGAAGTTCCCAAGCCAGCGGCTCACCTGCCGTACCATCTTCGCCGGGCCTCCCGGGAAGGCGATGTCAAGGGAGAAGGGCGCCCCCCCCGCTGTCCGGCCATACCGAACAAGGTTCACAC
>JAEYOB010000201.1 GCA_023412175.1 Pseudomonadota bacterium
CGGCCGGCGGGCGCGCCCCTGCGCTTCCTGCTGGTCGGGCGGCTGGTGAAGCTCAAGGGCGTCGCGACGCTGCTGCGGGCGGCGGCGGCGCTGCGCCGGCGCGGCGGCGAATCCGTGCCGTTCGAGGTTCATGTCCTCGGCGACGGGCCGGAGCGTCCGGCGCTGGAACGGCTGACCCAGGAACTGGGCATCGCCTCCCAAGTCACCTTTCTGGGCGCCGTGCCGGCGAGCGCGGTGTGGGACAGCTACGCGGACGCCGACGTGTTCGTCCTGCCGACCTTCCAGGACAACTGGCCGCTCGTCGTACCGGAAGCGATGTTCATGGCGATGCCCATCCTGCTGTCGCGGGACTCCGGCTCCACCGTCGACCTGATCCGGGAGGGGGAGAACGGCTTCGCGTTCGATCCCGCGGACCACGACCAGCTGGCCGCCCTCATGGAGACCTATCTCCGCGATCCGGAGGCCGTGCGCCGCCACGGCACGAGGGGGCGGGAGATGGCCGACCGCTACACGCCGCAGCGCGTCGCCGACTCTTATGTGGCCGCGCTGCGCTGTGTTCCGGGGGTACGCGACCGCCAGCCCTATGCGAACGTGACCTGAGGCGGCGCGATCGGTTCCGGGCCGTGTAGACACAAAGGTGTAGACGCTGCCTGCCCCTCCGCCGAGATGATGAGCGTCCGTCGTTCGGGGCGGCAATTCGATGGCCGATTCATCCGCCCTATTGCGAATTTACGGCTGAGCTGCTTTGGGGAAAATCTCTCATAGATGGCGGAGCCTTCAACGCAGTATGGGCGACCACCGCCAGGGCGGCCCAAATCGGAACAGGATGGATTGGCGGCTTCGACGCAGCTTGCGGAAGGGGGGCTATTGTGTCTCCAATCTTTGTTCTTCGTGGTCTTGATGCTCTCTATTACTCTCAGCTGTACCGCCTGGCCCAACGGATGATTTCCGGCGTCGGGGCCATTTTCTGCTTCCACCGGGTGGTCGAGGATGGCCATCACTCCGGCTTCGCGCCGAACACCGAGCTGGAGCTGCGGCTGTCCTTCCTTGAGGACCTGCTGATCATGGCCCGCGCCGAGCGCTGGGACATCGTCACCCTGGACGAGGTGCGGCGGCGTCTGGTGGAACGCTCCTTTGCGCGCAAGTTCGTCTGCTTCACCATCGACGACGTCTACCAGGACACGCGGCATCTGGTTTTGCCGCTGTTCCAACGCTACGACGCGCCGTTCACCGCGTTCGTCACCACCGGGATCCCGGACCGCTCCTTCCCGATCTGGTGGTTCAGCCTGGAGCAGATCCTGCGCATGCGCGACGTGCTGTGGGTTCCCGGCGTGCAGGGGCCCCGGCGGCTGGATGTGGCGGACGCGGCGGCCAAGGAGGCCGCCTATATGGATCTGGTGGGCTTCATGCGGCGGTGCGTCTCGCCGACCGCGGCGTTTGCCGACCTGTGCCGGTTGAACGAGCTGACGGCAGAGGAGGTGGTCGACGACATCGGCGTCACCTGGGACAGCCTGAAGGCCATGAGCGACAGCGGGCTGGTGGAAATCGGCGCCCACACCGTGAACCACCCCTGCATCGCCGACCTTTCGGCGGAGGAGGCGCAGCGGGAGATGGAGCAGTCGCGCCGGGGCATCGAGGAGCGCCTGGGCCGCCCGGTGCGGCACTTCGCCTTTCCCTACGGCCACGCTCCCGCCTGCGGCCCGCGCGATTTCGCCCTGGCGAAGTCGCTGGGCTTCGCCACCGCGGTGACGACGCGCAAGCGCGTGCTGGTGCCTGCCGACGTGGAGCGGCTCCATGCGCTCCCGCGGCTCGTGCTCAACGGCCGCTTCCAGAAGACACGTTACGCAAAGGTGTACATGAGCGGCGTTCTGGGCCCCATCGAATCCGCTATGTTATGGCTTTCTCAGAATGTTGGAAAAGCGAGTGCGGTGAAGAAGAGGGGGCAGTTCGTCTGTGGAGAGTAAAGGGTATATCGAGTTAAAAACGATAAAATGTCATTACCGTGTTATGGAATTCAGACATTCTTTACATGTATCCTTTGATTTTCGGTGGTTATCCCACCCTTGGCGCGGTTATGATTTGGGGGTGTGGATGATTTTAGTTTTTCATTAGCCAAGACCGCCCAGGGTTTCGCTCATCAAAGCATGACGCCTTTTCACGTAGTGCGGAGCGAAAACATGGCTGCCAATCTTCTTTTCAATGATGAGTTCGACCATTTCGCCCCCTACGCCAGCGGCGTCATCTCCAGCATGGGGGCGTTCGAGCACCAGTACGGCTATTACGAGATGCGCGCCGACCTGTCCGGCGGGCATGGTTTCTGGCCGGTGCATCTGGCTGATGCCGGTGGACAAGGTGTCGCCGCCCGAGCTGGACATCATGGAGTACGCGTCCCGCCTGCCCAACGAGTACGCGACGACGGCGCACTCCGACGCCGGCGGCTACACGATCCACCAGCAGTTCACCAAGGACCTGCCGAACCTGTCCACGGCCTGACACTACGGGCGGCGCCTTCTCTATGCGACCTGCGGCGGCCATCGCCCGCACCGCGACTACCCTGAAGACCTCATGCGGACCAACCGCGAGAACCCGCGGCCCGTCGCCATGTTCGTCGGCGAGGAGGGGCGATGGGAGGGGCAGGCGTTCACCGGCGGGCACCGTGCCGCCAGCGGTCGCCCGCTTCGGGGACACTGCCGCGGCGACGCGCCGCGGCCGAGGCCGGCATCACCGTGAAGGGCGTAGTGTGCGCCGGTTCCATCACCGGCACCTCGCGCCGCTTGAACACGAAGATCAGCGCCGCCCCGGCGACGAAGCCGCCGATGTGCGCCCAGAACGCCACGCCGCCTTCGTCGGAGGTCGGCGTCATCACGCCGCTGAGGATCTGGCCGGCGAACCAGAAACCCAGCACGATCAGCGCCGGCACGTTGATCAGCCGTACGAAGATGATGATCCACATCAGCACCCGCACGTTCGCCCGCGGGTGCAGCACCAGATAGGCGCCCAGCACGCCGCCGATGGCGCCGCTGGCCCCGAGCATGGGGACTTCGGACATGGGGTGGGTGACGCTCTGCGCCAGCGCCGCCGCGACCCCGCACAGCAGGTAGAACAGCAGGAAGCGGCCGCGCCCCATGCTGTCCTCGACGTTGTTGCCGAAGATCCAGAGGTACAGCATGTTCCCGCCCAGGTGCAGCAGGCCGCCGTGCATGAACATCGAGGTCAGCAGCGACGCCCAGGGCGGCACCGCCTGCAACGGCTGCGGCAAATCGGCGTAGCCGAACAGCACCGCCGGGATGACGCCGTAGGAATAGACCGCCAGGTCGCCGGCGCGCGGCCCCAGCGACACCTGCCAGCCGTAGACCAGGACGCACAGCCCGATCAGCGCGATGGTCACGATGGGCAGTCGCCGCGTCGGGTTGTCGTCATACAAAGGTATGAAGAACATGGCGGGATCCTTCGGCGGCGGCGCAGCGCGCCTGTGTCTTGTGTCGGCAGGGTAACGACAATTTAACCCTCGCCGGCTATCTGAGAAGGAGGTAAAAGCACCCCCTTGGCGATACAGCCAATGGGGAACGTCGGTCGAGTGCCGGAACCGCACCATGCGGGCCGGGGCTCCGAGGGAGCAAGTCAATGGCGGCACCGAACGGCCTTTCGGAGGCGGCGGACCAGGGCAAGTCGGCGAAGCGGGTCCTCATCGTCGAGGACAACGAGCTGAACATGAAGCTCTTCCACGACCTGCTGGAGGCCCACGGTTACGCTACGCTCCAGACCCGCGACGGCATGGAGGCGCTGAAGATGGCGCGCCTGCACCGCCCGGACCTGATCCTCATGGACATCCAGCTTCCCGAGGTCTCGGGCCTGGAAGTCACCAAGTGGATCAAGGAGGACGACGAGCTGAAAAGCATTCCGATCATCGCCGTCACCGCCTTCGCCATGAAGGGGGACGAGGAGAAAATCCGTGAGGGCGGCTGCGAGGACTACATCGCCAAGCCGATCTCGGTGACCAAATTCCTTGAGGCTGTCCAGAAGTTCCTGGGCTGAGACGCCGATGTCCGCTCGCGTCCTTGTCGTCGACGACGTCCTTCCGAACGTGAAGCTGCTCGCGGCGAAGCTGACGCGCGAGTATTTCGACGTCATCACCGCCCACAACGGCCCCGAGGCGCTGGAACAGGTGCGCAAGGAAGCGCCGGACATCGTCCTGCTCGACGTCATGATGCCGGGCATGGACGGATTCGAGGTGTGCGAGAAGATCCGCTCGGACCCGGCCACCATGCACATCCCCGTGGTCATGGTGACGGCGCTTTCCGACGTCGCCGACCGCGTGCGCGGGCTGGAGGCCGGGGCCGACGACTTCCTGACCAAGCCGGTGAACGACATCGCCCTGTTCGCGCGGGTGCGCTCGCTCGTGCGGCTCAAGATGATGATGGACGAGTGGCGGCTGCGCGAGAACACCTCCGGCCAGTTCGGCGTCATCGAGCCGATTGGCGGCACGCTGCTCAGTGAATCGCACGAGAAGGCGCGCATCCTGGTCCTTGAGGACTCGGCGCTCGACCTGGAAAAGATCACCGATACGCTGGCCCGCGACAGCAACCACGTGGTCGCCGCCGAGACCGGCGCCCGCGCGCTGGAGCGCGCGCTGTCCGACGAATTCGAGCTGGTCGTCATCAGCCTGACCCTGCTGAACGAGGACGGCCTGCGCCTGTGCTCGCAGCTCCGCTCGAACGAGCGCACGCGCCAGGTGCCGATCCTGCTGGTGGTGGACGAGGGCGACCTCAACCGCGTCGCCAAGGGGCTGGAACTCGGCGCCAACGATTATGTCATCAAGCCCATCGACCGGAACGAGCTGCTGGCGCGCGTACGCACGCAGATCCGCCGCAAGCGCTACCAGGACCGGCTGCGCGCCAATTACGAGCAGAGCCTGTCGATGGCGCTCACCGACAGCCTGACCGGCGTGTTCAACCGCCGCTACGTCAGCGCGCATTTGCCGCGCCTGCTCGACCGCGCCATCGACAACCACAAGCCGGTGTCGGTGCTGATGTTCGACATCGACCACTTCAAGGTGGTCAATGACAGCTACGGCCACGACGTCGGCGACGAGGTGCTGAAGGAGGTGGCGACGCGCGCCAGCCGCAACCTGCGCACCTTCGATCTGGTGGCGCGCCTGGGCGGCGAGGAATTCATCGTCATCCTGCCGGACACCGATGGCGAGGGCGCGCAGGCCGTCGCCGAACGCCTGCGCCAGCGCATCGGCGACACGCCGTTCCGGGTCTCGGCCCCGGTCGGCGAGATCGCCGTGACGGTGTCCGTGGGCGTGTCCATCGGCGGCCGGCTGGGCGACACCGCCGAGGCGGTGGTCAAACGCGCCGACGAGGCGCTCTACGACGCCAAGCGGCAGGGCCGCAACTGCGTTGTCCTCGACCCCCGCGGCAACATCGCCGAGTTGCACATCAGCCCGGTGCGGTAGGGCGGCCCGGCGCCGGCGCGAGCGCCAGTGCCGGTGCCAGGAATCGGCGTCAGAAATCCGGGATGTCGCGGCGGCCGACGAACAGCGGCGACAGGTTCTCGCCGCCGTTGATCGGCGCCAGATACGCCTCGATGTCGCTGACCGACACGCCGGCCAGCACCACCGCGACCGGCGGCGCCCCGTCCGGCACGTGCAGGAAATCCTCATAGACGAGCTGCGTGTCACGGCCGCCGTTGACCGACGTCATGCCGCTCACGCTGAGGTAGTCGGTGCGGTACAGCCAGTCCTCGCCCAACTCGAAGTCGGTGATGGTGATCGTGCATCCGGGCGTCCGGATGCCGTTGACCATGAAATAGTCGCGGCCCGCGCCGCCGGTCATGGTGTCGTTGCCGCCGTAGTACATCAGGTGGTCGTTGCCGTCGCCGCCGAGCAGCCAGTCGTCGCCGAGGCCGCCGTCCAGATGGTCGACGCCGCCCAAGCCGGCCAGCGTGTCGTTGCCGTCGCCGCCATCCATCCGGTTCTGGCCGCTGTTGCCGGTGAGCGCGTTGTTCAACCCGTTGCCGGTGACGGAGCCGTTGGCGGACGCCCCCTTCTCCTGGAGCGTAACGTTCTCCACATTGGCGCCGAGCGTCCAGGAGAACTTGGCGAACACCGTGTCGATGCCCTGGCCGCCACCCTCGACGATCGTGTCCTCCGGCCCGTTCACCCAGTACACGTCGTTGCCGGCGCCGCCCGTCAGCGTGTCCGCCGCCGTGTCGTCCCCGGCGTAGAGAGTGTCGTTCCCTGCGTCGCCCGCCAGCCAGTCGCTGCCGTTTCCGCCGTCCAGCAGGTCGTTGCCCTGTCCGCCGGACACGCTGTCGTTGCCGTTGCCGGCGTACACCGTGTCGTTTCCCGCCTGGGCCTGGATAGTATCGTTCCCGGCGCGGCCATCGAAAATGTTGTTGCCGCTGTTGCCGATCAGCCGGTTGTTCAGCTCGTTGCCGATGGCGACGCCGTTGGCGGACGCTCCTTTCTCCTGGAGCGTGACGTTCTCCACGTTGGCCCCGAGCCACCAGGAGAACTTGGCGAACACCGTGTCGATTCCCTCGCCGGCCTGCTCGACGATCACGTCCTCCGGCCCGTTCGCCCAGTACTCGTCGTTGCCGTTGCCGCCGACCAGCGTGTCCGCTGCCGTATCGTCGCCGGGGTACAGCGTGTCGTTGCCGCTGCCGCCATAGATCACGTCCGAGGCGTTGTGGCCGCCCAACACGTCATTCCCGCCGAGGCCGCGTATCGTGTTGTTGCCGGCCGGCGCCCAGATGGTGTTGCCGTTGTCGTCGCCTGTCAGGACGGCCATGGCCGATTCCTCCCGTTGTGTGCTGTGGCACCGTAAGCACGCGGTGCACAACAACGTTAGCAACGCAAGGTGGCCGTCAGGGCGAAGGCAAAGGGGCGCCGCGGCAAAGCTGGCGGCTTACCTCCCGATCTTGCCGGAGGAGTCGATTCCAACCCCAAAGAGGAGGTGGGGCACCTGCCGCACCCCGGAAACACAAAAGGCCGCCCGAAAGGCGGCCTTTCCGTTCAGCGGTGCTGGACCGCGGAATCCTTACTTGATCTTGGATTCCTTGAACTGGACGTGCTTGCGGACCACCGGGTCGTACTTGTTGAACGACAGTTTCTCAGTGGTCTTCTTGGGGTTCTTCTTCTTGACGTAGAAGAAACCCGTGTCGGCCGTGCTCACCAGCTTGATGAGGACCGTGTTCTGCTTGGCCATGATCCCAAATCCTGACAAAAATCCCGTGACCCGCCGGCCCGGCGGGGCGGCGACTGTGCGCGCGAAGATACGCACATCCGCCGCAATGTCAAGCATCCCAACGCTTTCTCCGTGCTCTCCGCTCAGCGTTCGGCGACCGCGGAGGAGGTGGCGAGCACCACCGCGCGCTGATAGAGATTGGGGTCCGCCAGCAGGCGCCTGGCGACATCCACGTCCAGCTCCGCGCCGTGATCCTTCCACGGGCAGGCTTCGCGCAGCCGGGCCAGCGCCGCCTCGTCGTGCGA
>JAEYOB010000253.1 GCA_023412175.1 Pseudomonadota bacterium
CATCGGCACCGGGGCGGCGGAGGTCGCGCGTGCGCTGTTCGCCGGCACCCGCGCCGGGTTGCAGCCGCGCGGTGACCTCATCGCCGGCCGCAGCGTTCATGTGGGCTCCATCACGGCGCCGCTGCCGCCGGTCCCGGTTGGGCTGGAGAGCTACGACTGCCGCAACAACCGCCTGCTGCTGGCGGTGCTCGGCCAGATCCGGGATGCCGTCGAGGCGGCGGCGCACTGCTACGGCCGCCATCGCATCGCCGTGGTGATCGGCACCAGCACGTCCGGCATGGCCGAGGCCGAGGCCGGTTTCGCCGCCATGCGCCGCGACGGCGCCTGGAGCGGCCCGTTCCATTACGACCAGCTGGCCACCGGCGGGCCGGCGGAGTTCGCAGCGCGGGCGCTGGGGCTGCCCGGCCCGGCCTACACGGTGGCGACGGCCTGTTCGTCCAGCGGCAAGGTGTTCGCTTCGGCGCGCCGGCTGATCCGGGCGGGGCTCTGCGACGCGGCCATCGTCGGCGGCGTCGATACGCTGTGCGGCACGACGGTCGGCGGCTTCAGCGCGCTGGAGGCGGTGTCAGCCGGCCTGTGCAACCCGTTCAGCGCCACCCGCGACGGCATCAACATCGGCGAGGCGGCGGCGGTGTTCCTGCTGACGGCGGAGGACGCCCCGGTGCGGTTGCTCGGCGTCGGCGAAAGCTCCGACGCACACCACGTCAGCGCCCCCGACCCGGAGGGGCACGGCGCGCTCGCCGCCATGCGGGCGGCGCTGGCGGATGCCGGCCTCAGCCCGTCCGACATCGCCTACGTCAACCTGCACGGCACGGCGACCGGGCTGAATGATTCCATGGAAGGCAAGGCGGTGCACGCGCTGTTCGGCGCGGACACGCCGTGCAGTTCCACCAAGGCGATGACCGGCCACACGCTGGGCGCCGCCGGGGCGTGTGAGGCGGCGTTCCTGTGGCTGGCCCTGCACCCGGACCACAACCCCGAGGGCCGGTTGCCGCCGCACCTCTGGGACGGCGTGGCCGACCCGGCGATTCCGCCGCTCAACCTGATCGCCCCCGGCACGGCGCTGGCGGATCCGTGCGGCCGGGCGGCGATGCTCAGCAACTCCTTCGCCTTCGGCGGCAGCAACGTCGCGCTGGTCCTGGCGCGCGGAGACTGGTCATGAGCGCTTTTCCCTGGCCGATCGACGATCTGCTGCCGCACGCCCGGCCGATGATCCTGCTCGACGAGGTGGTCGGGCGTGTGGACGGCCGCTTCGTCGCGGCGCTGACCGTGCGCGCCGGCGCGCCCTTCGTCGAGCCCGGACGCGGCGCCCCTGCCCACGTTGCCATCGAGTGGATGGCGCAGACCTGCGGTGCCAACGCCGGAGCCGAGGCGCTGGAGGCCGGCGGCCCGGTGCGCCTGGGGCTGTTGCTGGGCACCCGCGACTTCCGTTGCTCCGTGCCCTGGTTCGCCGAGGGGGAACGGCTGGAGGTCTCGGTGGCGCCGGTCTTCCGCGACGAGGAGATTGGGTCGTTCGACTGCGTGGTGACGCGGGCAGATATGGGGGAGGAGCTGGCGAAGGCGCAGCTCACGGTCTACCAGCCCGCGGATGCGGCTGCGCTGCTGGCCAGCCAGGGTGTCCAGGTTCAGGGGGTAAAGGTCACGCGATGAAGAAGACGATCCTGGTCACCGGCGCCAGCAAGGGCATCGGCCGTGCCGTGGCCGAGCGGCTGGCCGCCGACGGTTTCGCGGTGGTGGTGCATTACGGTCGCGACGCTGCCGGCGCCGAGGCGACGCTGGCAGGCATCCGCGAGGCTGGTGGCGACGGGCGCCTGCTGACCTTCGACATCGCCGACCGTGACGGCACGCGCGCCGCGCTGGAAGCCGACATGGAGGCGCACGGCCCCTACTGGGGCGCGGTGCTGAACGCCGGCATCGCCCGCGATGCCGCCTTCCCGGCGATGGCGGACGAGGACTGGGATTCGGTGCTGAACACCAACCTCGACGGCTTCTACAACGTGCTGAAGCCGCTGGTGATGCCGATGGTGTCGGCCCGCAAGGGCGGGCGCATCGTCACGCTGTCGTCGGTGTCCGGGCTGATCGGCAACCGGGGGCAGGTCAATTACAGCGCCGCCAAGGCGGGTATCATCGGTGCCACCAAGGCCCTGGCGATCGAGTTGGCGAAGCGGAACATCACGGTGAACTGCGTGGCGCCCGGCATCATCGAGACGCAGATGACCGATGGGTTGCCCATGGACGAGGCCCTGAAGCTGGTTCCCATGCGCCGCGTCGGCCGGCCGGAGGAGGTTGCCGCCGTGGTGTCCTTCCTGTGCTCGGACGGGGCGGGGTACGTGACGCGGCAGGTGATCGCGGTGAACGGGGGTATGGTGTGATGCGCAGGGTCGTCGTCACGGGCATGGGCGGGGTGAGCGCGCTGGGCGAGGACTGGCCGACCATCCGCGCCCGCATGGAAAAGGGCGAGACCGCCGTGCGCACCATGCACGAGTGGGACCGCTTCCACGGCATCAACACCCGCCTCGCAGCACCCGTGCTGGGCTTTTCGGTGGACGACCGCTACCCGCGCAAGAAGACGCGCACCATGGGCCCGGTCTCCAAGATGGCGGTCTACGCGACCGAGAAGGCGCTGAACGACGCCGCTCTGCTGAACGACCCGTTCGTCAGGAGCGGGCGCGTCGGCATCGCCTACGGCTCGTCCTTCGGCAGCCCGGCGCCGGTGATCGCCTTTGCCGAGCTGATGACGCAGGGCACGTCTAAGACGCTGAACGCCACCAGCTACATCCAGATGATGAGCCACACGGCGGCGGTGAACATCGGCCTGTACTACGGCGTCACCGGCCGCATCATCCCGACCAGCAGCGCCTGCACGTCCGGCAGCCAGGCCATCGGCTACGCCTACGAGGCGATCAAGTGGGGCAAGGCGGACGCCATGATCGCCGGCGGCGCGGAGGAGCTGGATGTGACGGAGTCGGCGGTGTTCGACACGCTGTTCGCCACCTCTACCCGCAACGACCGCCCGCACACCAGCCCGCGCCCCTACGACCGCGACCGCGACGGTCTGGTGATCGGCGAGGGCGCCACCACGCTGATCCTGGAGGAGCGTGAGCGCGCCGTCGCCCGCGGCGCCACCATCCACGCCGAGGTGCTGGGCTTCGCCTGCAACTCCGACGGCAACCACGTCACCCAGCCGCAGGCCGGGACCATGGAGATCGCGCTGCGCATGGCGCTGGAGGACGCGGGGCTGGAGCCGTCGGCCATCGGCTTCGTCAACGGCCACGGCACCGCCACCGACTGGGGCGACATCGCCGAGACCGCGGCCACCCACGCCGTGTTCGGCAAGCGGGCGCCGATCCACTCGTTGAAAAGCTATTTCGGCCACTCGCTGGGGGCCTGCGGCGCGCTGGAGGCGTGGCTGGGCATCGAGATGATGCGCGAGGGATGGTTCGCCCACACCGCGAATCTGGAGAACGTGGACGAGCGTTGCGCCGAGCTGGACTACATCATGGGCGAGGGCCGGAAGATCGAGACCGAGTTCCTGATGTCCAACAACTTCGCCTTCGGCGGCATCAACACGTCGCTGGTGTTCCGGCGGGTGTAATCTCCCTCTCCCCCCTGGGGAGAGGGAGACCCGTCACCAGATTGGCGGCGCCGACGCCGGAGATCACCACCGCCTCCACCCCCGGCCCGCTCTGGCAGCCGGCGCCGACCAGCATCAGACCCGGAAGCGGCGACTTGGTCGGCGGGCACCATTGGCCGCGCGCGGCGCCGTAGATGTTTCCGTTGTCGGTCAGCGCGTAGCGGGTGAAGGTCGTCGGGCTTGCGGTCTGGCGGTAGAGGATGCGGCCCTGCAGGCCGGGGATCACCGTTTCCGCCGCAGCGACGAGGCGGTCGGCGAAGGCTTCCTTGCGCCGGCGGTTGGCCGCGGCGTCGGAACCGAACCACTCCGCGGCCTCCTGCTCGGAACGCAGGCACAGCATGGTCAGCGCGGCGTGTCCCGGTGGCGCCAGGGAGTCGTCGATGACGCTCGGGTTGCCGATGCCGAAGTGCAGCCCGCCGGCGCTCACGAACACCCGTGCCGGCAGGTTGGGGATGCCCTCCACCGCGAGGCTGACCAGCACCGCGCTCGGGCCGCGCTTCAGCCCCCGCACGCGCTGGACGTAGCGTTTGGGCAACTGCGCCGGATCGACCAGCCGGGTCAGCGTGCCGACCACGTCGGCGTTGGCGAGCACCAGCGGCGCCCGGTGCACCGTTCCGTCCGCTGCGACGATGCCGGCGGCGCGCCCGCCTTCGGTCAGGATGCGCTCGGCGCGGGTGCGCAGCCGAACCGTTCCGCCATTCTCCTCGACCACCGCGCACAGCAGTTCGGCCAGCCGTTGCGAGCCGCCCGCCGGATACCAGCCGCCCTCCAGGTAATAGCCGAACAGCGGCGCCATCTCGCGCACCGACAACACCTCGGGGCGGTCGGTGACGTACTCGCTGACGGTGGTGAGCAGGGCCTTGAGGCGTGGATCGGAGAGAAACGCGTCCAGCATCTCCGCATAGGGCCGGTGCATCCAGCACCACGCGTGCGGGCGGCGGGCGGTCCAGGCCTGCATGGCCTCCACGCCGGCCGGCGGCATCGGCACGCCGCCCGTCTCGTCCACGTCGGCGTAAAGGTCGGCATAGACCAGCGCCATCTCGGCGAAGAAGCCGGCGATGCCGGCCGCCTCATGCGGGAACAGCGCCTGCAGCCGTGCGACCAGATCGGCCGGGTGGTCCGGCACGTCCAGGCGCAGGCCGTCCTGCACGTAGCGGTGATGGACGCGGCGCCAGTCGATGCGGTGCCCGGCGCCCAGCGCCCCCAGCAGCCGGCACAGCGGCCCGCGCGGACCCAGCCCGCTGAAGTCCTGCACGCCGGCGTCGAAGATGTAGCGCCCGACCACGCCGTCGCGCCCGCGGACCTTGCGTAGCCAGGAGGAACAGTAGCCGCCCGGCCGGTCATGCGCCTCGACCACCAGCACCTTGAGCCCCCGCGCTGAGAGCGAGGCCGCCGCCGACAGGCCGCCGATGCCGGCGCCCAGCACCACCGCATGGTGCTCATGCCCGTCTGCCGGCCAGGGACCCAATGCCGGGATCGGCCAAGCGGAAGGCTCGCGGTTCGGGCGTGGGGGAGAGGTCATGCGGAAGGACGGCCGGAAAGAAGGCTGGAGGTGCGTCCATTTCTACCGCGATTTGGGGTTGCAGGGCCAGAGTGCCGTGTAACCGTCCCTACCCCCGGTGCGAGTCCGGGTCAGCCCAGAAGTCGAAGAAGTTGTACCATTGCAGCGGATCGCGCAGGCAATGGTACTCCAGGCGTTGCGCGTAGCGTGCCGCCAGATCCGCCAGGGCCGCGTCCTTGTTCCGGCGCGGCAGCTCGATCCGCTCGGCGAACGGCTCGAAGGTGACGCGGTGGCCGGCGCCCTCGCGCAGGCAGAACATCAGGAACACCGGGCATCCCATCAGCGCCGCCAGCACGTAGGGTCCCTGTGAGAACGGCGCGTCATGCCCAAGGAACGGCGCCCGGCTCACCCGGCCGTTGAGGCCGAGCGGCGTGCGGTCGCCGGCGATGGCGATCCATTCGCCGCGTTCGACGCGGTCCTTCAGGTCGATGGCGGTCTCCGGCCCGACGTCGGTGACCTGGATGGTGTGGTCGGCGGCGTCCGGGCGGACGGACCTGATCAGGCGGTTGTAGCGGACGGCGTGCTTGGTGTGCAGCAGTACGTTGATGTCCTTCTCGAACCGCGTCGCCAGCTGGGCGCGCGACAGCTCGGAATTGCCGAGGTGCGAGACGATCAACAACGCTCCCCGGCCTTCGGCGATGAGGCGGCTCAATTCCTCCGCGCCATCGACGGCGATGGGGCCGGTGCGCTCGGGATCCGCCCAGGCGATGAAGGTGTCCAGCGCCTTGGCGGCGAAGCTCATGTAGTGGCGCAGCCCGTCCCGCCAGGAGGGCGGAGGCAAGCCCTTGCGGGCGTTGGCGCGCGCCAGGAAGGCCAGCGAGTGGCGGCACCCCTCGGCGTTGGTCAGGTAGAAGTAGGTGACGACCGGCCACAGGATGGCGATGCAGCCCGGCCGGCCGAGCAGCCGGTAGACCAGCGTCACCAGCTTCATGCCCCAATAGGCGCCGCGCTCGCCGATGGCTGCCCAATGCGCCTCGTCCCCAACCCTTGGCGGGCGGTTGCGCAGCACCGAGGGCAGGCGCAGCAGCATGGTGAAGACGAGGCGCGTGTGCATGCGCGTCAGCAGCCAGTTGTCGCGCAGCACGTTGAAGTTGGAGGTGTTGCCCTCCGGATAGACGACCCGCACGGGGATGTGGATCAGCGGCACGCCGCGCCAGAACAGGCGCACGACGATCTCCGGGTCGAAGTCCATCCGCTGGCCGGGACGCTCGGCGTCCAGCACCGCGATGGTCGGCGCCAGGGGGTAGACGCGGAAGCCGCACATGCTGTCCTTGACGCGCAGCGACAGCGTCTCGACCCAGATCCACACATGCGTCAGCCAGCGCGCGATGAGGCGGGAGCGCGGCACCGACCGGTCGTAGACGGGCCGGCCGCTGATCAGCGCCTCGGGATGGGCCGCGGCGGTGGACAGCAGCGTCGCTACGGCGCCCAGGTCGTGCTGCCCGTCGGCATCCACCTGCACGGCGTGGGTGAAGCCGCGCCCGAAGGCGCGGCGCAGGCCGGCCATGACGGCGCCGCCCTTGCCCTGGTTCTCCTCCAGCCGCAGCACCTCGACCCCGTTGGCAGGATCGTGCAACGCGGCGATGGCGGAACGGCCGGGCTCGGTGCTGGCGTCATCGACGACGATGACCTCAAGCCCATGCCCGCGCAGCGCGGTGACGATGCCGCCGAGGACCTTGTAATGGTTGTGGCTGGGAATGACGGCGCAGGCCTGGACGCTCATGCTCTCTCCAGGGGGAGCTGCCGGGTAGAGAAGGCCCGTCGTAACGCACCCCGCGCCGCAGCGTCAAGCCGGGGGCGCCGCCCGCTCGTCCACCGCCTCCTGTTCCATGTCGCCGCCGTTTCCGCTGCACAGGCGGGGGTAGAGGCGCGCCATTTCCGCGATGAGGAACTTGCCCGGCACGTCGTGGAACTGGCCGTGATCGACCAGATACTCCATGAAGCGCCGGCCGCCGGTGTCGGCGGGCTGGAGCAGCGCGTCGGCGACGCCGTCGAAGTCCAGGACGGCCACGCCCAGCTTGCCGCACAGCGACGCGTTGAAAGTCGGCGTCACCTTCACCCAGCGCCCGCCCAGCAGCACCTCCACATAGCCGTGCCAGGCGAACACGTCAGTGCCCACCGCTTCCAGCAGGCGCCGCGTCGCCAGATGGTTGCGCACGTCGGCGAAGCCGAGCCGGGCCGGGATATCGACGCTGCGGGCCGCCGCCGCGTACAGCGCCGCCTTGCCGACGCAATAGCCGTCGCCGGCCGCCAGCACGGAACTGGCCCGGTAGGTGCCCGGATCGCCGTAATCGACGTAGGGGTTGTAGCGGATTCCGTCGCGCACGGCGGTGTACAGGCGGCGCGCCCGCTCGTCCGGCGCGGCGGCGGAACCGGCGGCGTCGCGGGCGAAGGCGTGCACGTCGGCGTGGTCGCTGTCCACATACTCGGCCGGTGCGAGAAACAGCCGGGCGGCGGTGTCCATTCGCTTACTCTCCCTCATGGTTTCGGGCGGCGTCGAGCAGGCGCGCCACCGTATTGTCGTCGTCGATCAGTCGGCGGAGATTCGTTTCCGCCGCGGTCCAGTCGGCCGCCGCCGGACGCAGCCCGGAAATCCGGCACAAGCGGATCTGCTCCAGGCGTTCGGAGTCCAACTCGGCGTCCTTGATGTTCTGCCGGAACGCCTCGGCCCCCTCAATGCCCTTGAGATGCCGGCGCACGCCGCGCAACGGCGCCACCACGTCCCGCTGCCACGCCGCGGCCTCGGCCGACAGTTCATCCATTCCGGCGGCGGGCAGGCGGGCGCCGCAGACCGCACCCGCCCACACCGCGAAGAGCAGCAGGTTGACGTCGGCGCCCAGGCGGTCCTGGAGGTCCAGGCACACCGCCTCCACCCCCGGCTGGGCGTATACGCCAAGCGAGAAGCGCCACAGCGAATCCTCGGGTGTCTGGCCGGTCACGGTACCTCGTGCGTTCGTGCCTAATGGCAAGTGTGCCGACCGGTACCGGCCGTCAACCCCGGATTGTCACCGGATTTGCCCGGCACAGGTCACGGCGGGACGGGCGATTTCGCACAAATGTCCAACAAATCCGATCATTCTCGCGTGCGTTGCAAACCACATAAGGAACGGACCGATGGCAACCACCACCGGCCTCGTCGACGCCAAGATCGTCGTGAACGCCTATGGAATGCCCGCCGGAGGCATCTGGCCGCACTTCCGCCTGCTGATCGACGGCAAGGACGCCGGACAGGCCACGGTGAGTGCCAGCAATCCGACCGCCTACACCTTCACGACCCAGGTGGCCGCCGCCCAGGCGCACACCGTGCAGGTCTACTACGACAACGACGCCACGGTGAACGGCCAGGACCGCAACCTGGGCATCAAGTCCGTGGTGGTCAACGGCAACACGCTGTTGCCGACGCAGGCCGTCTACGACCGCTATGCGCTGGACGGCCAGGACACCGTCGCCGGCCAGGAAGGCATGTGGTGGGAGGGGGCGCTGAACTTCAGCACGCCCGCGGCCTTCTACCCGGTGCCGACCAACCCGACCCCGCCGACCAACCCGACCCCGCCGACCACCCCGACGGCGGGCACCTCGACCATCGTGGTGAACGCGCAGGCGACCCTCGCGGGCGGCGTCGGCGCCCACTTCAACCTGCTCATCGACGGCGTGAAGGTCGGCGAAGGCATGACCACGGCGACCGCCAAGGATTACACCTTCACCACCAACGCCGCGACCGGCGTCGGCCACAAGGTGCAGATCCAGTACGACAACGACACCGCCGGCCGCGATCTGCTGGTCAACAAGGTGACCATCAACGGCAAGTCCGTGCTGCCCACCGACAGCATCGTCACCTACGACAAGGGCGCGCTCGACGGGCGCGACGTGGTCGCCGGGCAGTCCGGCCTGTGGTGGAACGGGACCCTGGTGGTCAACGCCGACCAGTCCTACTTCCCGGGCGCCACGGCTCCCCCGACCACGCCGCCCGCCGGCGCCGCGACGATCGTAGTCAACGCCCATGGAACCCCGGCGGGCGGCGTCAACGCTCACTTCAACGTGCTGGTCGATGGCGTGAAGATCGGCGAGGGCACCACCGGCACCACCGCCAAGGACTTCACCTTCACCACCAACGCCGCCACCGGCGTCGGGCACAAGGTGCAGGTTCAGTACGACAACGATGCGTACGTCAACGGCCAGGACCGCAGCCTGTTCGTCAACAAGATCACGGTGAACGGCCATGCCTACGCGCCGACCGACCCGGCGGTCACCTACGACAAGGGGGCGCTCGACGGCCGCGACGTGGTCGCCGGGCAATCCGGCCTGTGGTGGAACGGCACGCTGGTCGTCAACGCGCCGGCCGGCGACTTCCCCGGTACGACTACGCCTCCCACCACCACACCTCCCACCAC
>JAEYOB010000484.1 GCA_023412175.1 Pseudomonadota bacterium
CCGGGCCTGAACATGAACGGCACCGACTTCATCCCGCTGCTGCTGCGCAGCCTGCCCAAGCGCCGGCTCGTCGTCTACGGCACCGCCACGCCGTGGCTGGACCGCGCCCGCATCCATCTGGAAGAGACCACGCCGCACGCCATCGCCGACATGCTGCACGGGTTCCACCCGACCGAACGCTACCTGGAGAGCGCGCGCCGCCACCGGCCGGACATCGTCCTGCTGGCCATGGGCATGCCGCGCCAGGAGGAGGTCGCAGTGCAGCTCCGGCAGGAGCTGGACCATCCGGTCCTGATCATCAACGGGGGAGCGATCGTCGATTTCATGGCCCGGAGGTTCGAGCGCGCCCCGGCCGCCGTTCAGCGCCTCGGGCTCGAATGGGCGTACCGCATGGCACAGGAGCCGCGCCGCCTCTACCGCCGCTACATCCACGGCGGCTTCCGCTTTGCTCGCAACGTCATGCTGCTGCGTCGCGCCGCCAGCGCCCGCTCGACCGGCGCCCAAGCACAAGGAGTTTAAGCATTGGAACAGCTTCCTTCTCCCCACCGCGGCGGTCTGCCCCAGGGGCAGGCGGCTTGGCCCGCAGCGCCGATGCCCTACCAGCCGGGCGCCTATGACCAGCCGCCGCCGGCGGCGGGGCCCGACCTGCGCTTCATCGGCCGGGTGCTTGCCGGGCGCAAGTGGATGATCCTCGGCATCATGACGGCGGTGACGGCGCTGACGGCCTTCGGGGTCTCGACCCTGTCGGACAACTACACGTCCGAGGCGCTGCTGCTGGTGGACAGCCGGCAGGTGCGCATCGTGCGCGAGACCGAGCAGGTGGTCGGCGCCATGCCGGCCGAGGACGCGGCGATCCTCTCCGAGATCGAGATCCTGAAGTCGGACCACATCCTGAAGACCGTGGTCGCCGACCTCGACCTGATGAACAACCCCGAGTTCAACCAGCCCGCCAACCAGGCGGACGGCGGCGAACCGCTCGCCGCGCAGGCCCTGGCCTTCGTCCAGGGCAAGGCCGACGCCTTTTGGGGCGACAACCCGCCCGAGGCGGTGAAGTCGGTGCTGGGCGCGGCCGGCGGCTACGTCGCGACGCTGACCGCCCGCGAGCAGGCCGCGCAGGAGCCCGCCGGCAACCCCGACCGCATCCTGGAGCGCCTGCACCGCAAGCTGGAGGTCGGCATCGTCGGCCGGTCGCGCGTCATCCGCGTCGCCTACACGGCGAAGAACCCGGAGGTCTCGGCGGCGGTCGTCAACGACCTCGTCAAGCGCTACATGGAAACCCGCCAGCAGATGGACCGCGAGCTGGCGACCGGCGCCATCGCCTGGCTGGACGAGCGCATCGCCAAGCTGCGCAAGGAGGTCGCCGACGCCGAGACCGAAGCCGAACAGTTCCGCTTCAAGTCCGGCCTGCTGAAGGGCGCCACCGGCCCGCTGGCCGTCGCCTCGCTGGAGCAGACGCGCCTGCGCCTCGCCGAAGCCGAGGCGAACCGCGCCCGCGCCGTGGCACAGGCCGACGCGCTGGAGCGCTACACCCGCTCGGGCAACTGGAACGCCATCGGCGGTTCGCTGGTGTCGCCGGTCGTCTCGCAGCTGCGCGCCACCGTCGCCACGCTGCAGACCGAGATGGCGCAGCTCTCCAAGCAGTACGGCCCGAAGCACCCGCGGGTGATCGAGCTGCAGGCCCGCCTGTCCGAGGCGACCGGCGCCATGCAGAACGAGATCCGGCGCGAGATCAGCGGCGTCCGCGAAGCCGCCAACGTCGCCGTCGAGCAGGAGAAGGCCCTGCGCGAGATGATCGACAAGATGGAGGGCAAGTACGCCGGCAGCCTCAGCGACGAGGGCGTCAGGCTGCGCGGGCTGGAAGCCAACGCGACCGCCAAGCGCCAGCTCCTGGAACAGCTGATGGGCCGCCTGGAAGAGGTGAAGGCGCAGCAGGACAACCGCGCCTTCCCGGCCGGCGTCAAGCTGGTGTCGCAGGCCCAGGTGCCGCACGAGCCGTCGGGCCCGATGCGTCCCCTGCTGATCGTCGCCGGCTTCTTCGCCTCGATCCTGCTGGCCCTGGTCGCGGTCTTCGCCCTGGAGCTGATGCAGCGCCGCGTGCACACCCCGGAGGTGCTCCGCCGCATCCTCGGCGCCGCGGCCATCCACATCGTGCCGCACCACCCCGTCAAGAAGAAGAGCGCGCGCCTCTACGAGGTGTTCCAGCGCCATCCGTTCTCGCTGTTCAGCGAGTCCCTGCGCGCCCTGTTCCGCAACCATCTGGCGGACCTCGGCCCGGTCGGCTCCATCGCGGTGGCCTCGGCCCGCCCGCAGGACGGCAAGACCTCGATGAGCCTCGCCATCGCCCAGGTGGCCAGCCAGGCCGGCCGCCGCGTGGTGGTGGTGGACACCGACTTCCGCCGCTCGCGCATCGACCACCTGTTCGACATGGGCAGCAAGGCGGGCCTGTCCGACTGGATCGCCGGCAACGTCGCCCTGGACGAGATCATCCACCACTCGCCCGACGTACCGTTCGCCCTCGTCCCGGCCGGCAAGCTGATGTCCAGCACACTCGACCGCTTCAACGTGGACTGCGTGGTCGAGCTGATGGCCGGCCTCAGCCCCCACTTCGACCTGGTGGTCTTCGACACGGCGCCGGTGCTGGCGGTGTCGGACGCGCGGGTGGTGTGCGCGGCGGCGTCGAAGGTGATGTTCGTCACCCGCTGGGGCCACACCACGGCGAGCGACCTGCAGGGCGTCGCCGACATGGGGCCGATCGACTACGACAAGTTCGTCTGCGTGCTGACCGACGTGAACCTGAAGAAGGCGGCGCAGAGCGGCTACGCGGCCCCGTACCGCAACTACGAGGCCACCAAGAAGTACTACGGCGAGCCGACGCGCCTGCGCGCCGTCCGCTGACCGTGGAGAACCGCCGGCGGCAGGCCTTCCCCTGCCGTCGGCTTTTTTGTTTTGCCGAAGCCTCTTCTGCTGGAGATTGCCGATGGACACCTCCTTCAGCCGCCGCGACCTGCTGGGAGCCCTGGCGGGCGTGCTGTGGACGGCCGGGTGCGCCCAGGCCTTCGACGGCGCCTCGCTGCAGCCGGCGCTGATTCCGGTCGCCGGGCCGGGGCCGACGCTGCGCGACGTCTGCCGCGCCCGCGGCATCCGCCACGGCGCCGCCCGCGACCACGTCGTCATGCCGGACGACGCGGAACTCGACCGGCTGATGGCGCAGGAATGCGACCTCGTGGTGCCCGAGAACGGCGGCAAGTGGTCACTGCTCCAGCCGCAGGAGGGTCACTGGGACTGGCGCCGCTTCGACCGCAGCGTCGAGGACGCCCGGCGCTTCGGCGCCGCGCCGGTGTGGCACTGCATGCTGTGGCAGCACATGGGCATGCCCGATTACATGAAGCTGCCCATCGACCGCATGCCGGAACTGCGCATCGGCGAGGCCGCCTATTTCTCGCCGCAGGGCACGCTGGCGGCGGAGAACCAGTGGCAACGCTTCACCGATTACGCCGCGGCGGTCCGCAAGCGTTACGGCGACGCGTTCTGGCGCGTCGACGTCGCCAACGAGGTGTTCTTCTGGGAGACCGACGCCTCGCACCCCCACGAGCAGGACGCGCACGGCTTCCGCAAGGGCATGAGGTGGGTGGCGGCCGGCGGGGCGAAGGGGCCGGACTGGCTCGACCCGTTCTTCCATCACGCGCGGCAGACCTTCCCCTCGGCCAAGCTGGTCATCAACGACTTCGGCATCGAGCTGGCCGAGGGCTGGCAGCAACGCAAGCGCGCCTACCTGCTGCGCTGGCTGACCGACGCGGTGAAGCGCGGCGTCCCCATCGACGGGCTCGGGCTGCAAAGCCACCTGTTCGCCGGCAAGCCCTACGACCGCGACGGCATGCGTACGTTCCTGCGCGCGGTGGACAAGCTGGGCATCCCCGTCCACGTGACCGAGCTGGACGTGGACGAGCGGTTCCTGCCCCGCCACTGGAGCCGCGCGGAGAAGGACCGCGCCATCGCCTGGACGGCGCAGGAATACCTGCGCGACGTGGCGACCCACGCGAACCTCGTCGAGGTGACGTGGTGGCACCTGCGCTCGGACCTGAACTGGATTTCGCTGGAACGCCCTGGACTCAACCCGCACCCGTCGCCGTTCGACGCACAGTCGCAGCCGCTGCCGCTATACCACGCCGCCGCCCGTGCGCTGGAAGGCGCCGCTCGCCGGGCGTGAAGGAAGTAGTCCGGGCGAAACGGATACCAATCCCGATTTCGCCCGAACGCCTCCCCGCAAGAGGGCCGTAAAGCGCCGCGGCAGCACCCTATAATAAGAACGGTTCGCAGTATTTGCACGAGAGAGGTCGGACGTGATCACCCAGAGTGGCCATCATCTTGTCGAACGCTACAAGAAGAAGTTCGGTCTTTCCCCGACGCATCCGCTGAACGAGCAGATGGTGCTGGGCCATTGGGACTTGGAACGCCGTCTGGCCGGCGAGCTGCTGGCCTCCAGCCCGGAAAACCGCTGGGACGTCTTCGAGCGCTGCTACACGACGCTGTACAGCGAGTGCCCGTGGCTGAACGACGGCGTCGATACCTCGGACTACGACGACGACCTGGATTTCAGCCACTTCCTGAAGCTGCTGGACGGCGTGAAGGACGTGTACGAGATCGGTTCGGGCAAGGCGCGCCTGCTGAGCTACCTGGCGCGGTACGGCTTCCGCTGCGTGGCGACCGAGATCACCCGCGAGCGCGGCCAGCGCTACGTCGACCCCCGTGCGGCCGTGCAGTGGCGCACCACCGACGGCATCAACCTGACCCGCTTCGAGCAGCCGTCCAGCTTCGACGCGGTGATCTCCACGCACGTCATCGAGCACATGCACCCCGACGACGTCGCCCCCCACCTGGAGAACGTGCACGCGCTGCTGCGCCCGCAGGGCCGCTACGTCTTCAACATGCCGCACAAGTTCGCCGGCCCCATGGACCTCTCCGAAGTGTTCGGCCTGTACGAGGCTGTGTGCATGCACCTGCGCGAGTACACCTGGAGCGAAACGGCCGCCGCCTGCCGCAAGGCCGGCTTCACCCGGCTGGAAGCGGTCTACGTGGCGCCGCGCAGCCTGCGCCGCCGCCTGCCGGTCAGGAGCTTCTCCGGGCGCGGCTACCTCGCTTACGTGCAGGCCGTCGAAGCCCTGCTGGGTGCCCTGCCGGTCAACTTCAGGCACACCGTCGCCAAGCGCGGCGCCGCCTTCCTGTTCCGCCCCGAAGTCTTCATGGTCGCCCACAAGGATTGATCCCGGAGTTGGTCCAGGGGGCCGCCATGGGACGCCAAGCCGGCCGGACGCCATCCCGTCCGGCCGGTTTTTTGCGTGGCTGCAAGTCCACGCTGTGGCAGATTTGTCGCTGGAAAGCTCTGGCGGTACAGTCCCCTTTTTACCACAGCCCGCGATTGCATTTTCCTAAAATTTGAAATAAACTGTTAACCACATCGGCCCAGTCTGCCCCTCACCAATCAACAGGAAAAAGGGGCACGGACCCATGGCCACGATCAACACCAAGTTCGTCATCAATGCCTATGGGCAGTCCGCCGGCGGCGTCGCTCCGCATTTCCGGCTGCTCGTGGACGGCAAGGATGTCGGCCAGGCCACGGTGAGTGCGACCACTCCGACCGCCTACACGTTCAACGCCGACATCGAGGCCGGCAAGGCCCACAAGGTGCAGGTTGTCTACGACAACGACGGCAGCGCCTGGGGCCAGGACCGCAACCTCAACATCAAGTCGATCGTCGTCAACGGCAACACGATGCTGCCGACCCAGGCCAGCTACGACCGCTTCGAGCTGGACGGCAAGGACATCGTCGCCGGCCAGGAAGGCATGTGGTGGGACGGCGCGCTGATCTTCAGCACCCCCGCCACCTACTATCCGGCCCCGGTGACTCCCCCGCCGACCACCCCGACAGCCGGCACCTCGACCATCGTGGTGAACGCCCAGGCCAACGTCGCCGGCGGCGTCGGCGCGCACTTCAATCTGCTCATCGACGGCGTGAAGGTCGGCGAGGGCATGACCACCGCGACCGCCAAGGACTACACCTTCACCGCCAACGTCTCGGCCGACCAGGCGCACAAGGTGCAGGTGCAGTACGACAACGACACCAACGGCCGCGATCTGATGGTCAACAAGATCACCATCAACGGCAAGTCCGTGCTGCCGACCGCCTCCAACGTCACCTACGACCGGGGCGCGCTGGACGGACGTGACGTCATCGCCGGCCAGTCGGGCATGTGGTGGGACGGCACGCTGGTCGTCAACGCCGACAAGTCCTACTTCCCCGGCTCGAACAACGGCGGCGGCACCAACCCGCCGGCCCCGACCCCCGGCACCTCGACCATCGTGGTGAACGCCCAGGGCAACGCGGCGGGCGGCGTCAACGCGCACTTCAACCTGCTCATCGACGGCAAGAAGGTGGGTGAGGGCACGGTCGGCACCTCGGCCAAGGACTACACCTTCAACACCAGCATCACCGCCGATCAGGCGCACAAGGTGCAGATCCAGTACGACAACGACGCCTTCATCAACGGCCAGGACCGCAACCTGATCGTCAACAAGGTGACCATCAACGGTAAGGATGTCGCTCCGACGGCCTCCAACGTCACCTATGACAAGGGCGCGCTCGACGGCAAGGACGTCATCGCCGGCCAGGAAGGCATGTGGTGGGACGGCACGCTGGTGATCAACGCCGACAAGTCCTACTTCCCCGGCTCGAACAACGGCGGCGGCACCAACCCGCCGGCCCCGAACCCGACCACCCCTTCGCTCTCTGTCAATGACGTCACCGTGAGGGAGCCCGGCATGACCGCCGGCTCGACCGGCGCCATCAACGGCTTCCTGCACACGGAAGGCAACCAGATCGTCGACTCGTCGGGCAACTACGTCAAGCTGACCGGCGTCAACTGGTTCGGCTCCTCGGGCATCGGCTGGTCGCCGAACGGGCTGTGGGCGCGCGAGTGGCACTCGATGATGGACCAGATGAAGTCGCTCGGCTTCAACTCGATCCGCCTCGACTGGTCGGACGCCATGCTCGAGCCCGGCCGGCTGCCCAACAACATCAACTACGGCCTCAACCCCGACCTCCAGGGCCTCAGCCCGCTGCAGATCTTCGACAAGGTGATCGACTACGCCGGCAAGCTCGGCATGAAGGTCATCCTCGACCACCACCGCAACGAGGACGGCGCCGGCTCCAACACGCACGGCCTGTGGTACACCGACATGTACCCGGAGTCGAAGGTCATCGCCAACTGGAAGATGCTGGCCCAGCGCTACGCCGGCAACACCACGGTGATCGGCGCCGACCTGCACAACGAGCCGAACGGCCCGGCGACCTGGGGCGACGGCAACATGGCGACCGACTGGAAGGCGGCGGCCGAGCGCATCGGCAACGCCATCCAGACGGTCAACACCGACTGGCTGATGTTCGTCGAGGGCGTCGAGCGCTACCAGGGCACCTGGGACTGGTGGGGCGGCAACCTGCGCGGCTCCAAGACCCAGGACGTCGAGTTCAACACGCCGAACAAGCTGGTCTACTCGGTGCACTCCTACGGCCCGTCGGTGGCCAACTGGAACTGGTTCTCCGACCCCAACTACCCGAACAACCTGCACCAGCTCTACACCGACAGCTGGGGCCATGAGCTGATCTCCAACCAGCACCCGATCTGGGTCGGCGAGTTCGGCGGCCACATGACCAGCACCACCGAGAAGCAGTACATGCAGGAACTGGTGCAGTACATGGAGGGCGACTGGAACAACGACGGCGTGCGCGACCTCGCCGCCGGCAAGCAGGGCGCCAGCTGGGCCTACTGGTCGTGGAACCCCAACTCCCACGACACCGGCGGCATCCTCAAGGACGACTGGACCACCGTCGACTACAACAAGTTCAACCTCATCAAGGACGCGCTGTTCACCGGCGGCGCGGCAGGCACCAGCCCGCCGGCCCCGCCAAGCCCGCCGGTCCCGGTCATCGAGACCAATTTCCTGAACGCCGCGGCGGCGCTGGGCATCGCCGATCCTGGCGTGGCTTCCGGGCTGTCGGCCTACGCCGCGGGACGGGCGATGACCATCCGCACGGCCGCCCCGACCGGCAGCACGGCGCTGACCGGCGACGCCAACACGGCCTTGCTGCTGGACGGGCGCGCCCTGCCCGCCGGCGCCGCGGTGCAGGTGGACGGCGTCGGCTACCTGTCGCTGGTCGGTGCCGTGCAGGTGACCGGCGGCGCGGGAAGCGCCGCCATCACCGGCGATGCCGGCATCCAGGTCATCTCGGCCGGCGACGGCGACGACACCGTAAGCGCGGGCGGCGGAGGCGATCTGGTCAACGGTAACACCGGCGCCGATGTCATCAACGGCAACATGGGCGATGACACGCTGTTCGGCGGACGCGACGACGACGTCCTGTTCGGGGGCCGCGACAACGATCTCATCAACGGCAACCTCGGCGCCGACGTGGCGAACGGCAATCTCGGCCGCGACACGGTGCGCGGCGGGCAAGGTAACGACACGCTGTTCGGCGGCCAGGACAGCGACGAACTGTGGGGAGACCTGGGCGAGGACAGCCTCTCCGGCGACCTGGGCGACGACACGCTGTTCGGCGGGGCCGGAGCGGACATCTTCGTGTTCCGCGCCGGAGCCGGCATGGACGTAATCGCCGATTTCAACGCCGCCGAGGGCGACCGGATCGAACTGCAGGGCCTGGGCTACGCGATCGGCGCCGCGCCCGACGGCGAGGCACTGCTGAGCTTCAGCGACGGCAGCCGCCTCCAGCTCGCCGGCATCGGGGCGGGCAGCGTCACGCCGGACTGGATCCTCTCCCGCTGATACGACGAAGGCCCCCTTCCCGCTCGGGGAAAGGGGCCCTCCGTCTTCCAGGCCGTTGCCGGCCCGGCGATCAATACATGTGCTGGCCGCCGTTGACCGACAGGGTCGAGCCGGTCATGAAGCCGTTGTCATCGTCGACGAGATAGAGCACCGCCTTGGCGATCTCCTCGGCCTTGCCGAGGCGGCCGACCGGGATGCGGGCGACGATCTTCTCCAGCACGTGGGCCGGCACCGCGCGGACCATGTCGGTGTCGATGTAGCCCGGCGCGATGGCGTTCACGGTGATGCCCTTGGCCGCGCTCTCCTGCGCCAGCGCCTTGGTGAAGCCGTGGATGCCCGACTTGGCGGCTGCGTAGTTGACCTGACCGTACTGGCCGGCCTGGCCGTTCAC
>JAEYOB010000491.1 GCA_023412175.1 Pseudomonadota bacterium
GTCCGCCCCTGCCATGCCACTGGCGAGATGGGGGAGGGGGCGGCGGGGCTACCCGTCGCGACGGTCCCGGCCCATGGCGTTCCTGAGGCCATCCGGTTCATTGCCTTGGAGGAGGGGCGGCATTTCCGTCTCCGACGCTTCGGTTTCGGCCGAAGTGGTCCGCCGCGACGGCCGCCGGCCAGGGTGGCAGAGTGGGCGCGCGGATATGGAGGGGCGGGGGATGGCCGAAGGGACCATGGGACGGAATGGACTGGCCGGAGAACTGGCGTTGCTGGGGCTGCTGGCGGTGCTGTGGGGCGCTTCCTACACCTTCATCCGTGTGGGCGTCGCGACGATCCCGCCGGTCACCTTCATCGCAGGGCGCACGCTGATCGCCGGGCTGATCCTTCTGGCAGTCCTGCGCCTGCGCGGGGTCCGGCTGCCCCGCGACCGCGCAACCTGGGGGCAATTCCTCGTCCAGGCGGCGCTCAACAGCGTGTTGCCTTTCACACTGATCGCCTGGGCGGAGATGCGGGTGGAAGCGAGCCTCGCCGTCATCCTCAACGCGACGACGCCGGTGTTCACCTTCCTCCTTACCTGGGGCCTGACGCGCCACGAGGCGGTGACCGGGCGCAAGCTGGCGGGCGTCGTCGCCGGGTTCGCCGGCATCGCCCTGATCGTCGGAGGCCAGGCGCTCGAGGGGATCGGGGCCGACCTCGTGGCCCAGCTCGCCATCGTTGCGGCCACCCTGGCCTATGCCGGCGCCGCGATCTTCGGAACCCGCTTTAAACACCTCGACTCCATGGTGCCGGCGGCCGGGTCGCTGCTCTGCGGAGCGGTCGTGCTGGTGCCGGTCAGCCTGCTGGCCGACCAGCCGTGGGCGCTCGATCCATCGGCAGAGTCGCTGCTGGCGTTGGCCGCGCTGGCGGTGTTCTCGACCGCTCTGGCCTTCGTGATCTATTTCCGGCTGTTCCGCACGCTCGGCTCGGTCGGCGCCACGGCGCAGGCATACCTGCGCGTCCCGGTCGGCGTCGCCATCGGCGCGGTGTTCCTGGGCGAGGCCCTGCCGCCGACAGCCTGGGGCGGCATGCTGTGCGTTGTGCTCGGCGTCGCCGCCATGACCCTTCCCGCAACCGCGTTCACCAGACGTGCCGTTCGTACCGTCTGAGCCCCGGTGTTGTGGGATTGCGGCATGGACGAGCGGGCGGAGGGGCTTGCCGACCTCTCGGCGGAGTCGCCGGTCTGTGACATAAGAAGGATCGGGAATCTTGGTTAACATCTTTACCTGGCGTTAACCAAAACCGCATATAACCGTCTTCAGCAACTTGGTTGCGTTTCCTCCCGAACCAAAACCTTACGGCTCCCCGGCGCAAGCCTGGGAGCCTTTCTTTTTTGGGCCTCACGCATGGGAAACCGGCAACGCCGGGCTGTCCGCCTTTCGCGGCCCGGCAACACAGCGGCATATTGTCGAGCTACAGTTTTTCTCCTTGCAACGAGCAAGGGGAAAGATCCTTACTTAAGGGGTCTTCCCTCCATAGGTTTCCGGCCTTGGGTTTCGTGGTCTCCGCAATTGCCTGTCTCCTGCTGCTGGCGGCGGCGGGGGTGGCGGCATCCCGTATTCCGTTCGCGCGCGGGCTTGTATACGGCGGCACGGCGACGGTCTGCGCGCTGATCGCGCTGTGGGCGGTCCTGGCGCTGGCCGGCGGGCGCGGCACCGAGACGCTGGAACTTCCCATCGGGCTGCCTTGGCTGGCGGCGCATTTCCGCGCCGATGCGCTCTCCGCGGTCTTCCTGCTGGTGATCAACCTGACCGGGGCCACCGCCAGCCTGTTCGGCTGGGGCTACGAGCGCGCCCACCATGACCGGCGCTCAGGGCCGGTGCTGCCGCTCTACCCGCTGTTCATTGCCGGCATGAACCTCGTGCTGATCGCCAACGACGCCTTCGTCTTCCTGGTGTCGTGGGAGTTCATGTCGCTGGCCTCCTGGCTGCTGGTGCTGTCCACCCACCGTGATCCGGAAACGCCGCGCGCCGCGCGCATCTACCTGATCATGGCGAGCTTCGGCACGGCCTGCCTGCTGCTGGCCTTCGGGCTGCTGGCCGGGGCGCACGGCGACTACAGCTTCGACGCCATCCGCAGCCACGCGCCGGAAGGCTGGGCGGCGACGCTGGGCGTGCTGCTGGTGCTGGTGGGGGCCGGGTCGAAGGCCGGCATCGTGCCGCTGCACGTCTGGCTGCCGCTGGCGCACCCGGCGGCCCCCAGCCACGTTTCGGCGCTGATGTCCGGCGTGATGACCAAGGTGGCGGTGTACGCCATCGTCCGCGTGCTGTTCGACCTGATCGGCGAACCGCTGTGGTGGTGGGGCGGCGTCATGCTGGTGTTCGGCGCGGTTACCGCCATCATGGGCGTGCTGTACGCCATCATGCAGGACGACCTGAAGCGCCTGCTCGCCTATTCGACGGTCGAGAACATCGGCGCCATCATCGTGGCGCTGGGCATGGCGCTGGTCTTCAAGGCGGCGCACACGCCGGTGATCGCGGCGCTGGCGCTGTCGGCGGCGCTGCTGCACGTGATCAACCACTCGCTGTTCAAGAGCCTGCTGTTCTTCGGCTCCGGCGCGGTCCTGAGCGCGACGCACAGCCGCGATCTCGGCCGCATGGGCGGGCTGATCCACCGCATGCCGGTCACCGCAGTGTTCATGCTGGTGGGGGCGGCGGCGATCTCGGCACTGCCGCCGCTTAACGGCTTCGTGGGGGAATGGCTGCTGTTCCAGGCGATCCTCAACGGGCCGGCGCTGCCGCAGTGGTCGCTGAAAATCCTGATCGCCGTCATCGGCGCGGCGGTGGCGCTGGCCACGGCGCTGGCGGCGGCGTGTTTCGTGCGGATGTACGGCACCGCGT
>JAEYOB010000553.1 GCA_023412175.1 Pseudomonadota bacterium
GGCGTCGATCAGCGGCCCCAGCGCCAGGATGCGGGCGGTCGCCGTCGCCATGCCCTGGGCGGCGCCCAGCACGGGCATCTGCGTCTCGGCGATGTCGGCGACCCGCTCGCGCACGGCGGCGTAGGACAGCCAGCCGATCACCGCGGCCAGCACCGGCAGTGCCGCGACGACGGCAAAGGCCAGCAGCATCTTCGCCTTGATGCCAAAGCGTCGGCGGGCGTCGTGGGAGGTCATGGCGTCCGGGGCGTTGAGTCTCAGGACGGACTCCGTTACGCCCGCCGGACATCACCGCAATGACGCTTTCGAGAAGTTTTCATGAAGGGCGCCTTCCGGCGCCCTTCAGCCCCCGCTCGGCGCGGTGACCGCGTGCTCCTTCAGGATGGCCTCGGACACCGCCGACACCTCGACCAGCTGCACCTCGTAGCCCCAGAGGTTGGCGATGTGGCGCAGCACCGCCTTGGCGTCGTTCTCGTCGAGCAGCACGCCGTTGGTGACGCGGTGGTGCAGGATCAGCTTGCGGTCGCCGGCGAGGTCCACGTCGACGATCTGGATGTCCGGCTCCAGGAAGCCCAGGTCGTACTGCCGCGCCAGCAGCTTGCGGATGTGGCGGAAGCCGCGCTCGTTGTGGATGTGCTCGACCAGCAGGTAGGGGTCCTCGGCGTCGTCGCGCACCGTGAACAGCTTCATCTTCCGGATGAGGTGCGGACTGAGGTACTGCAGCACGAAGCTCTCGTCGCGGAAATTGTGCCACGCCTCGCGCAGCGCCCCCATGCCGTCGCCCCTCCCGGCGAGGTCGGGGAACCACTGCCGGTCCTCCTCCGTCGGGTTCTCGGCGATGCGCTGGATGTCCTGCATCATGGCGAAGCCCAGCGCGTACGGGTTGATGCCCGAGAAGCGCGGGTCGTCGAACTCCGGCTGGAAGACCACCGAGGTGTGCGAGTGCAGGAACTCCAGCATCGCCCCTTCGCTGATCATGCCCTTCTGATGCAGCCGGTTCATGATCGTGTAGTGGGTGTAGGTGGCGCACCCCTCGTTCATCAGCTTGGTCTGCTTCTGCGGGTAGAAGTACTGGCTGATGTGGCGGACGATGCGGAGGATCTCGCGCTGCCAGTGCTCCAGCCGCGGCGCCTTCTTCTCCAGGAAGTACAGCAGGTTCTCCTCGGGCAGGCCCAGCAGCTTCTTGCGCTCGGACATGCTGCGCGACGGCCGGTGCCCGGGGGCCGGCTTGGGCACGGTGCGCCAGAGGTCGTTGAAGGTCTGCTCCTGGTACTCCTGTCGCTCGCGCTCGCGCTTCTGCTCCTCGCGCAGGTCGAGCGGGCGCTTCTTCGGGTACTTGTGCACGCCCTGGCTCATCAGCGCGTGGGCGGCGTCCAGCACGCGCTCCACCGCGGCGTGACCGTAGCGCTCCTCGCAGTGCGTGATGAAGGACTTGGCGAACTCCAGATAGTCGAGGATGCCCTTGGCGTCCGTCCACTGCTGGAAGAGCTGGTTGTTCTTGAAGAAGTGGTTGTGCCCGAACGCCGCGTGGGCGATCACCAGCGTCTGCATCGTCATGGTGTTCTCTTCCATGATGTAGCTGATGCAGGGGCTGGAGTTGATGACGATCTCATACGCCAGGCCGCGATAGCCCTTGCGGTACATCATCTCGTCGCGGGCGAAGTGCTTGCCGAACGACCAGTGCTTGTACATCAGCGGCATGCCGATCGAGGAATAGGCGTCGAGCATCTGCTCGGCGGTGATCACCTCGATCTGGTTCGGGTAGACGTCGAGGCCCATCTCCTTGCAGGCGATCTCCTCGATGGCGTCGTAGACGCGCTTGATCTTGTCGTAGTCCCAGTCAGCCCCGTCGTAGAGCAGGCCTTCCGGCTTCGAGATGACGGCGGTCATGCTGTACGGCTCCTTACGGCCAAGGCTCTTTAAGGGGCCGCGACCTTGTCGCGGGCGAACAGGTCGCGGAAGACGGGGAAGATCTCGCGGCGCGAGCGGACGCGCCGCATGGCGAGCGGCAGGTCGGGGCGCTGCACCATCTTGTAGGTGCGCCACAGCTCGGTCTCGCGGCCGAGCGCGGAGAGGCCCATGTTGTGCTCCGCCGCCACCTCGATGTAGGCAAAGTACTGGCACAGCGGCAGGATCACCTCGCGCAGCAGCCCCGCCGAGCGGGCGTTGTCAGACGACATGTTGTCGCCGTCGGAGGCCTGCGCCGCATAGATGTTCCACTCGTTCTCGGGGTAGCGCTCCTGCACCACGCGCTGCATCTCCTCCAGCGCGGTCGAGACCACGGTGCCGCCGGTCTCGGTGGAGTAGAAGAACGTCTCCTCGTCCACCTCCTTGGCCTCGTGGGTGTGGCGGATGAAGACGATGTCCACCGAGCGGTAGCGCCGCCGCAGGAACAGGTAGAGCAGCATGAAGAAGCGCTTGGCGAGGTCCTTCATGTGCTCGGTCATCGAGCCCGAGACGTCCATCAGGCAGAACATCACCGCCTGGGCGATGGGCTTCGGCACGGATTCGAAGCGGTTGTAGCGGACGTCGATGGGGTCGATGAAGGGGATCCGCTTGGAGCGCAGGTGCTTGTGCTCCAAATTCCGGCGCAGTTCCTCCATCTCCTCGGGATCGCCGCGCTCCTCGGCCTCCTTGAGCAGTCGCTCCAGCTCGTCGATCTCGCCCGGCTTCGGGCGCTTCAGCGCGATGCGCCGCGACAGGCTGTTGCGCATGGTGCGCACCAGATTGAGGTTCGCCGGCGATCCGGACGGCGTGAAGCCGGCCCGCGTCAGCGAGAAGGATTCCGACTGCTTGACCTTCTGCTTCACCAGATCGGGAAGCTCCAGATCTTCCAGGAAGATGTCCAGGAACTCCTCGCGGGACAGGACGAAGCGGAAATCGTCCTCGCCCTCCCCGTCCGGGGATCCTTCGCTGCCGCGCCCGCCGCCCTCCTCGGGACGCGGGATGGTGTCGCCCTCCACGTACTCCTTGTTGCCGGGCACGACGTAGTCGCGCAGACCGCCGGAGTTGGCCCGGTGGAGGCTGGGCTCCCGCACGCCGCCCGTCGAGATGGAGATCTTGTCGCCGCTCTCGACGTCCTGGATCGAGCGCTTCGACGAGGCGTCGCGCACCGCCTTGATCACCTGCTCCTTGGCCCGCCGCAGGAAGCGCTGGCGGTTGGCCAGGCTCTTGCCCTGCGGGTTCAGGCGGCGGTCGATGATGTTCATCAATGGGGAGCCCTCACGCTGCCTTCCTCACCGGCGGATCAGCCGGCCTGCCGTTTAACCAGCCTGCTTCACGCGCATGTACCACTCGACCAGCCGGCGAACCTGCCGCTCGGTGTAGCCGCGCGACATCATGCGGGACACGAACTCCGTGTGCTTCTTCTCGGTCTCGCCGTCCTTCTTCGAGCCGAAGGAGATCACCGGCAGCAGGTCCTCGACCTGGCTGAACATCCGCTTCTCGATGACCTCGCGGATCTTCTCGTAGCTGGTCCAGGACGGGTTGCGGCCCTGGTTGGACGCCTTGGCGCGCAACGCGAACTTGACCACCTCGTTGCGGAAGTCCTTCGGGTTGGCGATGCCGGCGGGCTTCTCGATCTTGGTCAGCTCCTGGTTCAGAAGCTCGCGGTTCATCAACTGGCCGGTGTCCGGGTCCTTGAAGTCCTGGTCCTCGATCCACGCGTCGGCGTAATCGACGTAGCGGTCGAACAGGTTCTGCCCGTAGTCGCTGTACGATTCCAGATAGGCTTTCTGGATCTCGTTGCCGATGAACTCGGCGTAGCGCGGCGCCAGCTCGGCCTTGATGAACTCGATGTACTTCTTCTCGGTGTCGTCGGGGAACTGCTCGCGCTTGATCGACTGCTCCAGGATGTACATCAGGTGGACGGGGTCGGCGGAAATCTCGGTGCTGTCGTAGTTGAACGTCGCCGCCAGCACCTTGAAGGCGAAGCGGGTCGAGATGCCGTCCATGCCTTCGTCCACGCCGGCCTGATCCCGGTACTCCTGCATGGACTTGGCCTTGGGGGCGGTCTCCTTCAGGCTCTCGCCGTCATAGACCCGCATCTTGGAATAGAGGCTTGAGTTCGGGTGCTCGCGCATGCGCGACAGCACCGAGAACTTGGCCAGCATCTCCAGCGTCGCCGGCGCGCAGGGCGCGGTGGCGAGGTCGGAGCCGGTGATCAGCTTCTCATAGATGTGCTGCTCCTCCTGCACGCGCAGGCAGTACGGCACCTTGATGACGCAGATGCGGTCGATGAAGGCTTCGTTGTTCTTGTTGTTCTTGAAGGTCTGCCACTCGGCCTCGTTGGAGTGTGCCAGGATGATGCCCTGGAACGGGATGGCGCCGATGTTCTCCGAGCCGACGTAGTTGCCCTCCTGGGTCGCCGTCAGCAGCGGGTGCAGCATCTTGATCGGCGCCTTGAACATCTCGACGAATTCCATGATGCCCTGGGAGGCCCGGTTCAGGCCGCCCGAGAAGCTGTAGGCGTCGGGATCGTTCTGGCTGAACATCTCCAGCTTGCGGATGTCGACCTTGCCCACGAGCGACGAGATGTCCTGGTTGTTCTCGTCGCCCGGCTCGGTCTTGGTGACGCAGATCTGCCGCAGCTTGGAGGGATGCACCTTGATGACGCGGAACTTGGAGATGTCGCCGCCGAACTCGTCCAGGCGCTTGACCGCCCAGGGGCTCATCAGGCCGGTGAGCCGCCGGCGCGGGACGCCGTAGCGCTCCTCCAGCAGTTCGCCCATCTCCTCGGGGTTGAAGAGGCCCAGCGGGCTCTCGAACACCGGCGAGATCTCCTTGCCGGCCTTCAGCACATAGACCGGGCATTTTTCCATGAGCGACTTGAGACGCTCGGCCAGCGAGGACTTGCCGCCGCCCACCGGGCCCAGCAGGTAGAGGATCTGCTTGCGCTCCTCCAGCCCCTGCGCGGCGTGCCTGAAGAAACCGACGATCCGCTCGATCGTCTCCTCCATGCCGAAGAAGTCGGAGAAGGCCGGATAGACCTTGATGGTGCGGTTCATGAAGATGCGCCCGAGGCGCTGGTCGCGGGCGGTATCGACCACCTCCGGTTCGCCTATGGCGGCCAGGATCCGCTCCGGAGCGGACGCGTACATCATCGGGTCGTTTCGGCAACCCTCCAGGTACTCCGTGAGAGTCATCTCGTGCTCACGGCGGCCCTCGTAGGACTGTGCGTATCGGGTGAACAGTTCGTCGCTCGGGAACATGCCTCGCTCCGTATTCCTAGTCCGATGCGTCGGTGCTGCCGGTGCGGCCGTGGTTCGGCGCGAGCGGAAGGCACCGCGTTCCAAGGGTGGGCACAGGCGGACAAGCCCCGTACCGACCCTGCTCACCACCAAAGCCCAAACTTATGAGATTGCTGTCAAAATGCGGCGCACCTGCGGGAGCGCCAACTTTCAATGTAATGCCCGGCTGAAGGCTTTCCAGGCATTCGGGAGTGCTCCCCGTTTCGGCCACCCCGCCCCGGACCCCATGCCCACACCCATAGGAGGTTCGTTCGATCCTCGGCCCGCCGGCCGAAGCAGAGGTGAAAAGCGACCGAGCTTGCCTCCCGGCACCGGGGGATGTCCCCGACCACCGCGTCTTGAGGGTAAGCTTGGCGTCGCATGTCACGCCATCGTCCTCCAAGGCCGCTTCGCCCCGTCACCCGACGGATGCGCTAGGTTAATCATCAGCTTGGGCGCCAATCATTAAGAACTTCCTGCCACCTCACGACCTGCCGGGCCGAGGCACCGGCCCGCCATGACATTAACGCACGGACAGTAGTCATTGATCCGCCCATCCCTAAGAGAGATGGGGAGCCTTATCCCATGCCATCAACTCGTCCACACCGGGCGCATTCGGGTGCATGCGAAAGGTAGGGGGCGCGTCGTGCGGCCCATCACCGTTCGCGGTTACCCGAGCGCACCCCGATTGGACCGCATTTTGTCACTCGGGTATGTGATCGATGCCACAGTGTCGATGCCACAGGGGGCGGGGACGCGTTCGGGGCTCAGCCCGGCGTCCTGGCCAGCGTTCCGTCCAGCGTCTCGCGCAACGCATCGGGCGTGGCCGGCTTGACCAGGAAGATGTCGGCGCCGAGCGCGCGGGCCTCGGCCATGCGCGCCTCGTCGATCCGGTTGGTCATGAACAGCACCGGCAGCGCCTTGTTGCGCGGGTCGTCGCCGGTGCGCAGCGCCTTGAGAAAGCCCAACCCGTCCATCGGCGCCATCTCGACGTCGCAGAGCACCGCGTCCGGGGCGTGGGCGTGCACGGCGGCCAGCCCGCTCTCGCCGTCCTGCGCCTGATGGACCGCCTTGAAGCCCAGCGTCGACAGCATCCTGACGAGGACCATGCGGGTGAACGCCTCGTCCTCGATGACAAGCACCGAAAAGTTGCCGAACGCCGTGGCCGTCATGAACCGCCTCCTCAACGCGCGTCTCCCCGACGCGCCCCTCGCTTTGTGTACGCCGCGCGGCGCCGGCAATGCAACCGCCCGCGCCTGCGGCGCGCGGACGCGCGCCGGGACGACCCGCCGCGGCAATGCCTATTGCGCCGCGGCGCGGTGGCCCTAAACTCGCTGCCATGTCCTTTCTCGACCGCATCCGTGCGTGCAACGTGCACGACTTCAGCGCCTACCGCCCCTTCGAGGTGGACGGCGTCCGCATCGGCTGGATCCGCCACGCCCTGGCCGAGGACCTGCCCGGCGTCGATCCCGGCTTCGTGGTGACCCCCGAACGGGTCACCCTGGCGCCGGAGGTGCGCGACTTCGAGGCGCGCTCGGCGGTGCTGGAGCACGCGGCCGAATACGTCGTCGAACGGGGGCTGGCGCGCAAGCTGCGCGGCGAGGCCTACCCCGTCCTGTCCCGCTGGGGGGCCGAGCCGCTGATGCGCATCGACCGTGCTGTGGTGTCGCATTTCGGCATCGCCGCCTACGGCCTGCACGTCAACGGCTTCGTGCGCACCGCGAACGGCATCGAGCTGTGGATCGGCCGACGCGCCAAGGACCGCGGCGTGGCACCGGGACAGCTCGACAATCTGATCGCCGGCGGCCAGCCCATCGGCCTGACGCTCGCCGAAAATCTGGTCAAGGAGGCCGGGGAGGAGGCCGGCATCGGCCCCGAGCTGATCGGCCGGGCGGTCCCGGTCGGCGCCGTGACCTATCTGATGGAAAGCCAGCATGGCCTGAAGCCGGACACGCTGTTCGTCTACGACCTGGAGCTGGATCCCGATTTCGTGCCGGAGAACACCGACGGCGAGGTCGAGTCCTTCGAACGCTGGCCGCTGGACCGGGTGGCGGAGTCGGTGCGGGACACCCTGGACTGGAAGTTCAACGTGAACCTCGTGGTCATCGACTTCCTGGTCCGCCATGGCTGGCTGAAGCCCGAGGAGCCCGATTACCTGGAGATCGTCCATGGCCTGCGCCGCAGCGCGGCGTAAACACTTGCCAAGTACGACGCCCTTCCAGTAGGATAATAGTCCTTCAGGGCCAAATCTGCGTCCAAAGACGTTCCAGAGCCGGATGCGGGTTTTGGGACAGACACTCACAACGCCCTCCCCTGGGCCGCGCCCCGTGGGGGGGGGGGGGGGCGGGGCGGGGTGGAGGCCGGCCGCCTCAAGGCGGTGGTGCGCCGCTTCGACGTGCCGCCGATGCCGGAGGTGGAGCGCCGCTTCATCGACTGGGTCGCCAGCTACACCATGACCATGCCGGGCATGGTGCTGAAG
>JAEYOB010000554.1 GCA_023412175.1 Pseudomonadota bacterium
CATGTGCACGCGGATCTGGTGCGTGCGCCCGGTTTCCAGCGTGCATTCCACCAGCGCCGCCGCCCCGTGGAAGGAGCGCAGCACGGTGTAGCGCGTGGCGGCGTGCTTGCCGCCCGCCACCACGGCCATCTTCTTGCGGTCGGTGGAGCAGCGGCCGATGTTGCCTTCGATCCGGCCCTGCTTCGGCACCGGCACGCCCCACACCAGGGCCTGATAGGTGCGGCTCAGGCTGCGGCCGGAGAACTGCTCGGTCAGCCCGTGGTGGGCGCGATCGTTCTTGGCGACGACCATCAGGCCACTGGTGTCCTTGTCGAGTCGGTGGACGATGCCCGGCCGCCTGACGCCGCCGATGCCCGACAGGCTGTCGCCGCAATGGGCGAGCAGCGCGTTGACCAGCGTGTTGTCGGGATTGCCGGCGGCCGGATGGACCACCAGCCCCGCGGGTTTGTCAAGCACCAGCACGTCGTCGTCCTCATAGACCACCTGGAGCGGAATATCCTGCGCCTCGGGGATCGCCGGCTCAGCTTCCGGTAAGAAAACGTCGAAACTTTGGCCGGGTTTGACCCTCTGCGAGGGGTCGGTTATGGTCCGGCCGTCGAAACGGACGTGGCCCTGCTCCAGCAGGGCCTGGGCGCGTGAGCGCGACAAGCCGTCGATGCCGGCCGCAAGCACCTTGTCGAGGCGCTCACCCGCGGCGGTGTCGGAAACGGCGACGGTGTGCAGCCGTCCGCCGGAATTGGATCGTTCGTCGTTCTGCATAATCTTCGGAGAGTGGACCGGAACCGTGCGCGTTCTCAAGGCGGCCCTGATCATCATGGGCGTGTTCATCCTGGCCGGCTACGCCTATCTGGGCGTCGAGGTGGTCAAACGCTTCTCCCGCCACGCGTCGGAGCCGACGCGCGAGACGGCCGAGGAGCGCCCCTTGCCGCCGGTGAGCGGCGGCGTCGCGGCGCTGGGCCTGCCTGACGGAGCCCGCATCGGCGAACTGGTGCCGGTCGGCAACCGCGTGGTCTTCCGCGTGACCGTGCCCGACGGGCCGGACCAGATCTACATCCTCGATCCACGCACCGGCGGCGTGGCCCCGGCGGTGACCACCGGAAAGGCCCTCCAATGACCGGCTACGATTTCCGCAGCGACAACGTGGCCGGCGCGGCGCCGGAAGTGGTGGACGCGCTGGCCCTGGCGGCGCGCGGCACCGCCGCCTCCTACGGTGCCGACGACTGGACGGAACGTCTCAAGGCGCAGATCGGCGCGCTGTTCGAGACCGAGGTGGCGGTGTTCCCCGTCGTCACCGGCACCGCGGCGAATTCGCTGGCACTGGCGGCGATGACACCGCCCTACGGCGCGGTCTATTGCCACCACGAGGCGCACATCATCGGCGACGAGTGCGGTGCGCCCGAGCTGTTCACGGGCGGCGCCAAACTGATCGGGTTACCGGGCGATGCCGGCAAACTGGCGCCCGCGACGCTCGACTCGGCGCTGGCCGGGGCGGGCATCGGCGTGGTGCACCGGGTGCAGCCAGCGGCGCTCAGCCTGTCGCAGGCCACCGAGGCCGGCACGCTCTACACTCCCGACGAGGTGGCGGCGCTGGCTGAGATGGCCCATCGCGCCGGGCTGGCGGTCCACATGGACGGGGCGCGATTCGCCAATGCCGTGGCGCGTCTGGGCTGCACACCGGCCGAACTGACCTGGAAGGCGGGGGTGGACGCGCTGTCGCTGGGCGGCACCAAGGGCGGGTGCCTCGCCGCGGAGGCGGTGGTGGTCTTCAACCCTGCCCTGGCGGACGGTATGGAGTTCCTGCGCAAGCGCGGCGGGCATCTGCTGTCGAAGATGCGCTTCGTCTCGGCGCAGATGGAGGCGTGGCTTGCCAACGGCCTGTGGCTGCGCCTGGCGCGCCACGCCAACGCCATGGCCGACCGTCTGGCGGCCGGGCTTGCGACGGTGCCGGGGGTGGAGATCGTCTTCCCGGTCGAGGCCAACGAGGTCTTCGTGCGCCTGCCGGAGAACGTGGTCGCGGCTCTGGAGGCCGCGGGTTTCCGCTTCCACCGCTGGGAAGGGACGCTGTCGCGTCTGGTGACCGCGTTCGACACGCCGGCCTGGGCGGTGGACGCTTTCATAAAAACTGCAGCCGATGCGTAAAAAGTGCTTGAACTCGGTTCGGGGTGCCGGTACATAACCGCCCACGCCAACGACGTCCCCATCGTCTAGAGGCCTAGGACACCGCCCTCTCACGGCGGCAACCGGGGTTCGAATCCCCGTGGGGACGCCATCCACTCACAGGATGGCTAAGTGATTGAAGAGGCTCAGCTTTCTGCTGGGCCTTTTTCGTTTTCACATGCGTTTCCCACACACGGCCAGCCTCGGAAAAAGCCCCGTCCATAGCGGTCATCACCCGCGTGGATCACGGGGTGGACATGCAGTCAGGGTGCCGCTGGGAGGGCGCTGGACGGCTTCTGGCGGATGGCGGGTGGGTCGCCAGGGGCGGCGCTCCAGACCGCACCTACGGACTCACCGTGGAATCGGGATGAGTGGCGCCGGTTTTTCGGAGGCGAGACGGGCCACCGAAAGCGAATTCGGCTGAGCCTTCCGGTGCCGTCAGACACCGTCCGCTGCGTGTTCAAAGGGGTAGTTGAGGGTCGCGCGGGCGAATTCCTCGACGTTGCTCATCAGGCGATCCGACAGGGCCGCTGCCTCGTCGGCGTTGCCTCTGGCTACCGCCAGCATCAGATCGGCGTGCGTTTTCGCGCCACCCTTCAGGCTGCCGGACTGCGTATGGTAGTTCTGAAACCAGAAGCGGCGCGACAGAGAGCGAAGCGGACGGATGGTCTGCACCGCCACCGGGTTGCGGGCGGAGTGGTCGAGAAGCTGGTTGAACTCCTGGTCCAGATGCATGAAGCGGGTCCCGTCGCCCTGCCGTGCGGCCTCCAGCATCGCCTTCGCTATGCCGCGGCAGCGCTCCCGCTCGCTCGGCGTGGCGAAGCGGGCCGCGCGGCGCGCGATCAGCCGTTCAAGTTCGCGCCGCACATCCAGTACGTAGAGCAGAAGCTTCACGTCCACTTCGGTGATCATGATGCCGCGCGATGCGACGACGGTCACCAGGCCATCGATCTCCAGGCGTTTCAACGCTTCGCGGACCGGCGTGCGGCCGATGCCGATCTGGGCGCTGATCTGCTTTTCCGACAGGAAGCTCCGCGGGGGCAGGGTTCCTGAAACGATCAGTTCCTCGATCTCGGCGTAGGCCTGTTCGGCTAAGGACCCTTCGGATGCGGCGGCTACCGGCTCTCTCACGGCGGAATCTCCCAACCATGCTGCAATGGCCTCGCAGCCGGGCCAACGCTAGGGCTGTAGCGCGGACCGGCTGCGGGCGCAAGTTGCCGCCGTGGGGTCAGGGCTTTTTGATCAGCGGGCACTCGCTCTCCGCCAATGGCCGGGCGGCGTCGGCGCCTGCGATCACTCCGAGTTGCTTGTAATAATCCCAAGGTCCCTTGGACTCCGACGGCTTCTTCACCTCGAACAGGTACATGTCGCGGACGACGCGTCCGTCCTCGCGCACCTGTCCGTTTTTCGTCATGAAGTCGTTGATCGGCGTCGCCTTCATGACCTCCATGACCTTTGCGGCGTCGGTGGTGCCGGCGGCCTTGATCGCTTTCAGGTAATGGGTGATGGCGCCGTAGTTGCCGGCATGGACCATTGTCGGCATGCGCTTTGCGCGCTCGGCGAACCGCTTGGAAAACGCGCGCGTCTCTTCGTTCTGGTCCCAATAGAAGGATTCGGTCAGCACAAGGCCCTGCGCCGTCTCGAGGCCCAGCGCATGGATGTCGGAGAGGAAGATCAGCAGACCGGCCAGCTTCTGCCCCCGCTGGGTGATGCCGAACTCCGCCGCCTGCTTGACGGTGTTGATCAGATCGCCGCCGGCGTTGGCCAGCCCGATCACCTTCGCCTTGCTGCCCTGCGCCTGCAACAGGAAGGAGGAGAAGGCCGCCGTGTTCAGCGGGTGGCGCGACGCGCCCAGGACCTTGCCGCCGGCACCGGTGACGAAGGCCGCGGTGTCGCGCTCCAGGGAGAGGCCGAAGGAATAGTCCAGGGTGATGAAGTACCAGCTGTCGCCGCCCTGCTTCACGACCGTCCGGCCGGTTCCGGCGGCGAGCGCGTAGGTGTCGTAGACCCAGTGGATGCCGTTCGGCGAACAGGCCTTGCCGGTGAAGTCGGACGAGCCGCCCGCGGTGCCGATGACGATCTTGTTCTTGCGCTTGGTCATCTCCTGCACCGCGAGCATGACCGCGGAGTTGGGCAGGTCGATGATCAGCTCGACGTTCTGGTTGTCGTACCAGTCGGCGGCGATCTGCGCGCCGATGTCCGCCTTGTTCTGGTGGTCGGCCGCCAGCACTTCAACCGGCCGGCCGAGGACGGAGGCGCCGAAATCCTCGACCGCCATCTTCACCGCTTCCACGCTTCCCGGGCCGCTGAGATCGGCCAGCGAGCCGGACAGATCGGTCAGCACGCCAATGCGGATAGGTGGCTGTGCCTTGGTTGAGGTCTGGGCGGCCAGGGAGCCGCTGCCGAGGATGGTCAGTGCGGCGGCTGCCGCCGTCATACAGCGTTTCAGGTTCGCCTTCATTGGTCCCTCCCATTTATTGACGTTGTTCGATGGTGCCGGTCGTTACGCTTTCTCCTGCAGCGGCGCCGTGGCCGCGGCGATCGCCAAGCGGGATTCCTCCCCGGCGTGGCAGATCCCCTGCAACGCCGCCGCCATGTCCAGCATGGTCGTCAGGTCGGCGCGTTCCGCCTGTTGCAGCATTCTCTTGGTCATGCGAACGGCGCCCGGCGGGTTCGCCGCGATGCGGCGTGCGATGTCGCGCGCCGCCGGCATCAGTTCCGCATCGGGAACCACGCGGGAGACCAGCCCCCACGCCGCTGCCTGCTCCGCGTCGATCGCGTCGCCGGTGAACGCCATTTCGGCGGCGCGCGACGGCCCGG
>JAEYOB010000785.1 GCA_023412175.1 Pseudomonadota bacterium
GGTGCTGATGGTGCGCGAGACGCCGCTGCACCTCGGCCACCTGCGGACCATGGCGCAACTGGCGGAGATGGGGGCGGTCATCGCCCCGCCGGTGCCCGCCTTCTACACCAGGCCGCAGAGTCTGGACGACCTGATCGACCATACGGTCGGGCGGGCGCTCGACCTGTTCGGGCTGGACAGCGGACGGGTGCGCCGCTGGGGCGAGACGCCCGAGCCGGAACCGGGCGAAACGGAAATCGCCGGGACCTGAAGGCTCTCGCTTGGCACGTTCGGCGATTTCGACTAAACCCTCCCGCACTGCACCCTAGAGGGACGCGCCGTCATGCCTTTCACCGTGCCGCACGAGGCGATCCGCCGGCTGATGGCGGGGATCAAGGGTTTCCGCGCCCGCTACTACGAAAAATACCCGGACAGCATGCGCATGCTGGTCGAGAAGGGGCAGAAGCCGGAAGTGCTGCTGATCGGCTGCTCGGACTCCCGCGTCGATCCCGCGCTGATCACCCAGGCCGAGCCCGGCGAACTGTTCGTGGTGCGCAACGTCGCCAACCTCGTTCCGCCCTACCAGCCCGACGGCCACTATCACGGCACCTCGGCAGCCATCGAATACGCCGTGCGCGTGCTGCAGGTGGGCCACGTGGTGGTGCTGGGCCATGCGCAATGCGGCGGCATCCGCGGCCTGATCGGCATGCAGGCCGGCCAGCAGCCGCCCGGCGACTTCATCGCGCCGTGGGTGTCGATCGCCCAGTCCGCATGCGAACGCTTCATCACCGCCGCCGGCGAGGGCGACAGCCTGGACGAGCGCCGGGCCGCCGCGGCGTGGCTCCAGGAGTCGCCGCATCTGGTCGAGCGCGCCGCGGTGCGCGGCTCGGTCGAAAACCTGATGACCTTTCCGTTCATCCGCGAAAGGGTCGAGGCCGGCACGCTGCACCTGCACGGCTGGTGGTTCGACCTGGAAAACGGCGACCTCTGGGCCATCCACCCGCGCACCTCCGCCTTCGTCCCGGTGTTCGAGTGACGGCGCCGCTCCTGTGACAAGATTTGCCTTCGATCTCCGCCGCGTTGCCCCGGCTTTGCCGCTCCGCCTACTGTCCCGCCCCATTGGGAAACGGATGGCCGGGAGCATCATGCCGAACGGACGCAGGGCATCGGGACTGGCGGGCGCCGCGGCCATCGCGGCGCTGCTGTTGGCGCCGGCGGCGCTGGCCGCGCAGGGCGGCGGTACCGGATGCCCCTGGGCGCAGGACGTCACGCTGGACCTCGGCGGCCGCTCCATCATCATCCCGCAATCGGTCTTCGATCCCAAGAACCTGAGCCCGTCGGTCGACGGCTACGAACTGCGCCCCAGCCTGGAAACGCTGTCCATGCAGATCATCGGACCGGCCGGCCAGGTCTGGCATGCCGCGCTGACGCGGGTCGCCAGCGGCAAGCGCTGCACGGCGTTCTACATCGGCCCCGCAATGCCGCTGGAGGACGAGGAAGCGGTCAGGCGGGTCGCGGAACAGTAGGTTTCCCTGCTGCTCATGGCGGGTGATGCGGACGGCGCTCAATGAAAGCGTTTAAGCGCCGCCGGCATGATACCCGCCGGCGCATGGATGCTTCCATGATCAAGCGGCGGACACGTATCCGCCAGGCCAGCGGCTGTCGTATCCTGTGGGAATTGCAGGAGATGACCGGATGAAGACAGAACAGGGCGTCTTGCGCCTTTCGATCGCCGTCACCGTGCTGCTGGCCGGGTTCGGCATCCTGTTCGGCCTGCTGTCGGGTTCCTTCGCCATTGTGTTCGACGGTGTCTATTCGCTGACCGACGCCAGCATGACCATCGTGGCGCTGCTGGTGTCGAATCTGATCGCGGCATCGACCGCCGAAGGCGCATCGAAAACCAAGCTGGTCGAACGCTTCACCATGGGCTTCTGGCATCTTGAGCCGATGGTCCTGGGGTTGAACGGAACCCTGCTGATGGGGGCGGCGATCTACGCGCTGTTCAACGCCGTCGGCAGCCTCCTGACCGGTGGGCGCGAACTCGCCTTCGACCACGCCATCGTGTACGCCGCGGTGACGCTTCTCACCGCGGTCATCATGGCGATCTACGACACGAAGGCGAACCGGACGATCCGATCCGGCTTCCTGGCCCTGGACGCGAAGGCATGGCTGATGTCGGCAGCGCTGACGGCGGCCCTGCTGGCGGCCTTCGTGTTCGGTTACCTGATCCAGGGCACCGCGCTCGAATGGGTCTCGCCCTACATCGACCCGGCCATCCTGGCGCTGGTGTGCCTCGTGGTCATTCCGATGCCGATCGGCACGGTGCGCCAGGCCCTGGCCGATGTCCTGCTGGTCACTCCGGCCGACCTCAAGCAGCATGTCGATGAGGTGGCACAGGAGGTCGTGCGGCGGTACGGCTTCCTCTCCTACCGCGCCTACGTCGCGCGGGTCGGCCGCGGCCGGCAAATCGAACTGTACTTCATCGTGCCCACCGGCTCGCCCGCAAAACGGCTTGAGGAATGGGACCGGATTCGCGACGCGATCGGCGACGCGATCGGCGGCGAGGGACCCGACCGCTGGCTTACCATCGCCTTCACCACCGACCAGGAATGGGCGGAATAAACCCGCGCCGTCGAGCGTCGAGCCGATGCACCAAAGGATGGCGCGCCTCCCTGCCGCCCCTTCCCGTGCTGCGGGCTGAAGGGGCGGCAGGCGGTTCCTAATCCCCCAGGCTGATCCCCAGGCCGCGCGCCGTCTTCACCAGCGTGCCGTCGGCGTCCACGCAGGCGTAGCGGGCAATGGCCTCCTCGATGGGCACGTCGATCACGCCGCGGTTGGACCACGCCACCATGCGGTCGAACTTGCCCTCGGCGATCAGGTCCACCGCGTGCACGCCGAACGCCGAGGCCACCAGACGGTCGCGCGGGCTGGGCGGCGAGCCGCGCTGCACGTGGCCCAGCACGGTGACGCGGGTCTCGGCGCCGGTGGCCTGGGCGATCTTCTCGCCGATGTAGTCGCCGATGCCGCCGTAGCGCTTCTCGCCCCCCTCGTAGACCTTCTTGACCTCGCCGCCCTCGGCGGTCTTCACCGCCTCCGAAACGACGACCAGCCCGAAGTTGCGCCCAGTGGAGCGGACCTGCCGCATCTTCTCGGCGATCTTGTCGATGGAATAGGGGATTTCCGGGATCAGGATGACGTCGGCGCCACCGGCGATGCCGGCCGACAGGGCGATGTGCCCGGCGTCGCGCCCCATCACCTCCAGCACCATGACGCGGGCGTGGCTGGCCGCCGTCGGCTGCAGGCGGTCCAGCGCCTCGACCGCGACGCCGACCGCGGTGTCGAAGCCGACCGACAGCTCGGTGGCGCCGAGGTCGTTGTCGATGGTCTTCGGCACGCCCACCAGCTTGAGCCCGCCCTTCTCCGCAAGCTTGCGCAGGATGGCGAAGCTGCCGTCGCCGCCGATGCCGATCAGGGCGTCCAGCCCCAACTCCCGGTAGCCGCCGATGATCTCGTCCGAGCGGTCCTTGATGGTGCCGTCGGCCATGGGATAGGCGAAGGGATCGCCGCGGTTGGTGGTGCCGAGAATCGTGCCGCCCATCCGCATCATGTTGCCGTCGACCTGGGCGAGGTCGAGCACCTGATACTGCACCGGGCGCTTCAGCAGCCCCTGCGTGCCCTCCTTTATCCCGAGGACCTGCCACCCGTAGGTCAGGGAGGCGCGGTGTACGGCGGCCCGCATGACCGCGTTCAGGCCGGCGCAGTCGCCGCCGCTGGTGAGGATGCCGATGCGCTTCGTTGCCGTCATGATGGTATCCCGTGTCGCGAGGGCTTGCCATCGCCCCAATAGTGCTGGGTGCAGTCTTGCAAGAACCAGAACGCTCCGCAATGGCACGCTGCGTTAACCGCTCGAACGGGCAGTGGTTTCACCATGCGCCCTCGCACAATTTCTGCTACAGTCGCGGCCGCCCCGCCAGCACTCGCGCCGCCCGATGAACGAACAGGAAATGCTGAAGCAGAAACTCGCCGACTTGAGGAGCGAGCACCGCGATCTCGACGACGTGATTGCGCGCCTGTCGGAACGAGCACCCTTCGACCAGCTTCAACTGCAACGGCTGAAAAAGCGGAAGCTGGCGCTGAAGGACCAGATCACGCTGCTGGAAAGCCGCATGCTGCCCGACATCATCGCGTAACGATTATTTCCTCTCCCGCCCGGGGAGAGGGTTCAAGCGCCACTGGACTCTTCATCCGTCCTTCCTATAATGCGCGGCTTTCCGAAACACCCCTGGAAAGCACCGCCGTGCCGGTCCAATCGCCCGTCCAAACGTCCTCCCCCGCGCCGCTCGTCGGCATCATCATGGGCAGCCAGTCGGACTGGACCACCATGAAGCACGCCGCCGACACGCTGACCGCGCTGGGCGTGCCGCACGAGGTGCGCATCGTCTCCGCCCACCGCACGCCGCAGCGCCTGGTCGAGTACGCCAGCACCGCCCGCGACCGCGGCCTCAAGGTCGTCATCGCCGGGGCCGGCGGGGCCGCCCACCTGCCGGGCATGGCCGCCTCCATGACCCCCCTGCCCGTTTTCGGCGTGCCGGTCGAGAGCCACGCGCTGAAGGGCATGGACAGCCTTCTCTCCATCGTGCAGATGCCCGGCGGCGTGCCGGTCGGCACGCTGGCCATCGGCAAGGCCGGCGCCATCAACGCGGCGCTGCTCGCCGCGTCGGTGATCGCGCTGATGGACCCGGCGGTGGCCGAGGCGCTGGACGGCTGGCGCGCCCGCCAGACCGCGGCGGTCGCCGAAGCCCCCGTTGACGAGACGGCCTGACGCCATGTTCGCTCCTGGCTCCACCATCGGCATGCTGGGCGCCGGACAGCTCGGCCGGATGACCGCGCTGGCCGCCGCCAACCTCGGCTACCGCACGCACGTCTTCGCCCCCGACGCCGAGGGCAGCCCCTGCGCCCAGGTCGCCGACGCCATGACCGTGGCCGACTGGCACGACCGCGCCGCATTGGCATCCTTCGCCAAGGCGGTCGACGTGATCACCCTGGAATGGGAGAACGTCCCCGTCGAGACGGTGGAGTTCCTCGCCACGCTGGTCCCCGTGCATCCCGGCGGCGGTGTGCTGGCGGTGGCGCAGGACCGTATCCGGGAGAAGTCCTTCGCCAACGCATTGGGCATCGCCACCGCGCCGTGGCGCGCCGCATCGAACGCCGGGGATGTTGCGAAGGCGGTGGCCGAAATCGGCCCGCGCTGCATCCTGAAATCCACCCGCATGGGTTACGACGGCAAGGGGCAGGCGGTGATCGGGCCGGGCATCGACCCGGCCGAGGCGTGGCGCTCCATCGGATCGGATGCGGGCATCGTCGAGGGCTTCGTGGACTTCGTCTGCGAGGTGTCGGTGATCGTCGCCCGCGCCGCCGACGGCAGCACCGCCGCCTATCCGGTGGTGGAGAACCGCCACAAGAACGGAATCCTCGACCGCACGCTGGCCCCCGCCCGCGTGGCGCCGGAGACCGCGGCCGAGGCCGGGCGCGTCGCCACCGCGCTGGCCGACGCGCTGGGGGTCGTCGGCCTGCTGGCGGTGGAGATGTTCGTGGCGCGCGACGGCCATGTGCTGGTCAACGAGATGGCGCCGCGCCCGCACAACTCCGGCCACTGGACCATGGACGCCTGCGCCACCAGCCAGTTCGAGCAGCTGGTGCGCGCCGTCTGCGGCCTGCCGCTGGGTGGGACCGACCTGCGCTTCGAGGCGGAGATGGAGAACCTGATCGGCGACGACGTGCTGCGCTGGCCGCAGATCCTCGCCGAGCGCAACGCCCACCTGCACCTCTACGGCAAGGCCGAGGCGCGGCCGGGGCGCAAGATGGGCCACGTCAACCGGGTGTTTCCGCGCGCGCCCGGCTGATTCCCCCGCAACCACGCCGGGTGGACAGGGAGGCGGCCCTGCGGACGATACCGTGCATGTCCGCCGCGCTTCCCGGCGCCCTCCTGATCGGGCCGTCCGTTCCGCTCCGGTCCTACTGCTCGCCGCCCTGCTCAGCGGGCCGTGCCGGGAGAGCATCCGACCGCCTCCGCCGGGCGTGCTGCTGATCTGCGGCAGCGCCCTTGCCATGGCCCTGGTCCGGCGCCATGACCGCCGACCCTGCTTGTCCTGCCCAACGCCGGAGTGATCGCCGCCTATACGGCCCGGGTCTTCCTGTTGACGGCCGTCTCGCTGCTGGCCTGAGCCGGCATCGTCCCCAGAGTGGTGGTCCTCCGCCTGCTTCGTAGAGCCGAAGAGCAGGCAAATGTCGGGTCGCCGCTCTGCGGCAGTTGTTCAGACTTTCTTCAAATGCGCATCGAAGGTAGGCTCTTTAAGATCGATTTCGCCGCTCTGAATAAATTTTATTTCAAATGCAAACTCTCACGGCGCAACGCGCGGACACGCCGGCATCCCGACGGGACTCAGCAGCCCACGCCCCTTCCTCCATGAGCGCGGGGCGGCGTGCCGCGATGCCTGATACCGTTCCCGCGGCCAAGCCGCAGCCTTCCAACCGCGACCGCGACCGCTTCGTGGGATTCGCCTTCGCCGCCGCCGACCTGCTGATCGAGACCGACCCGCAGGGGACCATCCTGTTCTCCGCCGGCGCGCGCTGCCGGCTGACGCAGAGCGACGCAGGCGCCCAGGTCGGCAGCAACCTGCACGACCACGTCGCGCCGAGCGACCGCAAGTACCTGGACGTGCTGCTCAACCGCGTCGTCGAGAAGGCGCGGATCAAGCCGGCGCGCGTGGTGTTCCAGGGCTACGACGGCCACCGCTTCCCGGCGCTGCTCGGCGGCTGCCGGCTCGAATCCTGCCCCGGCTCGCTATTCCTGACGGTGCAGCTGGCGTCCGGCCCGCGCGCCATGCACGACGCCCTGTCCGGCGGCGGTGGCGCGACCGGACAGTTGCTGGACAACCGCACCTTCACCGCCATCCTGGAGGACCGCATCGTCCAGGCGCGCGAGAAGGGCCTCGACAACGGCCTGACGCTGCTGCTGATCGAGGGCCTGCAGAGCATGGTGGAGGCCATGCCCGAAGGCGCCGCGGCCGAGGTGCGGCAGGGCATCGAAGCCTACCTGCGCGGCATCTCGGCGGATGGCGACAGCGCCGGGCACCTGGGCGCCGACCGCTTCGGCATCGTGCACACCTCGGACGTGGACGGCGAGGAGGTGCAGACCCACATCGCCGACATCATCAAGGAGGCCGGCGGCGAGCTGTGCGGCGGCATCCGCAGCTGGTCGCTGGACATGGCCGACACCCAGCTCGACGCGGCCGACGCGGCGCGGGCGCTGGTCTACACGGTGCAGGCCTTCGCGTCGGCGCAGGGCGGCGAGTTCACCATCGCCTCGCTGGAGGACGGCGCGCAACGCATGCTGTCCGACGCGGTGGACCGCATCGGCCGGGCGCGCGCCACCATCGAGAAGCGCGATTTCTTCGTTGTCTACCAGCCCATCGTCGATCTGGCGACCGAGGAGGTCCACCACCTGGAGGCGCTGACGCGGCTGGAGGGCATGCCGTCCCCGGCCGACTTCATCACCTTCGCCGAGGACGTCGGCCTGATCTACGATTTCGACCTGCTGCTGACGCAGTCCGTGCTCGATACGCTGAAAGCCTACCACAAGGAACCCAAGCTGCCGGACGTCGCCATCAACCTATCGGCCAAGACGCTGATGAGCCCGCTGTTCCTGCGCCAGTTCCAGGCGGTCACCGAAGCTTACGGCGAGCTGGCCCGCAAGCTGCTGCTGGAGGTGACGGAGACGGTGGTGGTCTCCGACATCGCCACGCTGAACGAGGTGCTGCAGAAGCTGCGCGAGGCCGGCTTCCGCGTCTGCCTGGACGACGTCGGCGCCGGCACCACCTCGTTCCAGTCGCTGTACGGCCTCCAGGTGGACTACGCGAAGATCGACGGCCAGTTCGTGCGCGGCGCGGCCGGCAGCGCGCGCGACATGGCGATGCTGCGCTCCATGGTGGACGTCTGCCACCAGCTCGACCTCAAGCTGATCGGCGAGCAGGTCGAGGAGCCGGACCACGCCAGGCTGCTGATGGACCTGCAGGTGCAGTTGGCCCAGGGCTACCTGTTCGGCCGCCCCAGCCGCGACTTCGCCTACTTCGCCAAGGACTGGTCGAAGATGGCCAGGAAGGGCGGCAAGGTGCTGTGGAAGGCCTGAAGCCGGGCCCCCGGCCGATGCCGCCCGAGCGCCCTACCGCTCAGGCCTCGTCCTTGCGGATCACCAGATCCCGGTAGGCGTGCCAGCTCGCGTGCCCGATCAGCGGCAACGCCACGATCAGGCCGAGGAACGCGGTCGCCATGCCGATGCCGGTGACCAGCACGATCAGCCCGGCCCACAGCGCCATCGCCCGGGGGTTCTTCACCACCGCGAGCACCGACACCAGCGCCGCGCCGAAGATGTCCTCCTGCCGGTCCAGCATCATCGGCAGCGCGGTGACGTTGGTGACGAAGGCGATGGCCGCGAAGGCAAAGCCCAGCCCCGTCACGAACAGCGTGAAGATCGCCCCCTGGAGCGTGAAGGTCTGCTCCAGCAGGCTGGCGATGCTCATGGACACGTAGGGGAAGAACAGCGCGAAGGCGATGACGTTGAGCCGCACCCAGATCATCATGAACAGCATCAGCACGAGGCCGGCGGTGAGGATGTGGTACGGGTTGGCCCGCCACGCCGTCAGCGCCCGCCAGAAGCCCGGCCGCCGCCCCTCCTCCACGTCCTTCGACACCTTGTAGAGCCCGAGCGTCAGCAGCGGCGCCACCAGCAGGAAGGCGCCGATCATCGGCGCGATCAGGTAGGCCATGCCGGCCATGCTCAGCCCGGCGGTGAGGCCGAAGCCGATGGCGACGAACATGGCGCCATAGGCCGGGCTGACCCAGCCGGCGGCGCGCATGTCGGCCCAGCCCGCCCACAGCCAGCCGACGACCCTCGCGGTGTCGATGGCGCGCACCTCGTCCGCACGGGGGAACCCCGCCGTCGCCGGCACCGCCGTCTGCCGAATCTCCTGCATGCCCTCGCTTCCCCCACCAGAACGCTCGGTTCATTTGGGAGGGAAGTGGAGCGGCGGGGAAGAACGAAAAGGTGGTATGGCAAACTATATATTTAAAAGACTATCTGCCAGCCCCTCTTTCGAGTGCATCGGCCTGGGCGGAGATGACCCGCTCGGTGCGGGAGAAGCCCTGCCGGCGCACCAGCACGACCAGCACGGCGGCGGTCGCCGCGATGAAGGCCCAGGGATGGATGAACCACGCCAGCGCCGCCAGCGCGAAATAGTAGGCACGCAGGCCGCCGTTGAAGGCCTTGATCGCCAGCGTCAGCGCCGCGGCGATGTTGCTGCTCATCGCCTTCCGCTGCGCGTCGGGCACCGGTGGCATCGGCGACGCACCGATCAGCGCGCAGCAGTAATTGTACTGGCGCAGCGCCCAGGTGAACTTGAAGAAGCCGAACACGAAGATGCCCATGAGCAGGAGCAGCTTCAGCTCCATCAGCTCGCGCGAGGTGGGCACGGCGAAGGACAGCCCGACGAGGATCTCGTGCACCCGCTCGATGGCGCCGAGCGAGCCGACCAGACCGGCCAGCACCAGCATGGTGGTGGAGGCGAAGAAGGTGCAGCTGTTCATGGTGTGGCCGACCAGCTGCGAATCCATGATGCGGTTGTCGCGCTCCAGCATGCGCTCCATCCAGTGCTGGCGGATGAAGGTGAGGTGCTGGTTGACGGCGACGCGGTCCTTCAGCAGGTGGTCCTGCACGATGGTGAAGAGGGTCCAGGCGCCGATGAACCAGACGAAGGCGGCCAGGTCGAGCGGGGTCATGTCGGCGGGCACGGGCGCACACGGTGCAGCGGGGGATTGACGTCTGGTGTAGAGCGCTCACGCCCCGGCGGCAAGGCGCCGTTGCAGTTCGCCCAGGACAAAGACGCGGATGGCGCTGGACAGGTTCCCGGTGCGGCCGGCGTCGATCTCCTCGATCAGCGCGTTGACCGAAACCCCGCGCCCCGCAGCCTCCGCCTTCAGCGCCTCCCAGAACTCCTCCTCCAGTGAAACGCTGGTCGGATGGCCGGCAATAAGGACGGAGCGCTTCTTCATGGCCTCTTACTCTTTGAAGGCCCGTGAGTATAGCGCGGAACCCATTGCCGGCCAGCGACACATCTCCAACGCGGCGCATCCCTGGCATGAGAGCATCATGCCCTTCGCATTCGATCGACCGCACAATAAATACGAAATGAAACGAGCGACATACAATAGTATTGTTTTACTGCATTAATATTTATCGGTTCTTATGTCGCAATATGCCTCAATATTTTTGTTGTCACTCCATAAATTGTTTAGGCATTATTTGGGCGCTTCAGGGATGGATCTGACCAAAACAACAATAATGGAACAACATCCTTCGATGCCAAAGAAGATGCCATCCAATCTGCGACATCACGCCGGCGTTTATGAAAAGACGTCTGCGCAGACCAAAAACTGAACCTGACAGCCTGGAAGGAATCCGAAACATGGCAAATGTTTACGTCGCAAACTCAACGAATCAGAATGTTTACGTCATGGTTTCAAAGAGCGGTGGCTGGCAGGCGGCCGACATCGCTGCCGACATCGCCTTATTGTGCGCCGGAATTGCTGAAATCAGGGCAGGGCTTGCGGTTACGGATCTGCCGGGAACCATCAACTCCCTTTCGGATCTCGTGAAGGTGCTAAAGTGGATCGCCACGCTCGGCAGCGGCACGCTCGCCACCGGGAGTCGTTCAGCCGAAGGCATCAAGGAAATTCTCGATACATTCAAGAAGATGTCGGGCAAGATCGCACCCGGCACCTATACCAACGTTCGCGAGACCGGATTCCTGGATTACCTGAGCCCAAGCGCGATTGCCGGCGCGATGTCCGCCGAGACGTTGGAACTCACGCTCATCAGCGAAGACGGGAAGTGGGTGGCGGACTTCACCACCAATCAGGATTTTTCCTGGATCGTCACGAGCCGCGGCATAGTGCGGTCGAAGTACGGCAGCATCTGGCAGTCGGATTATTCCGCCGGCTATCATTCCTTCGGGCTGAACTCCCTGTTCGGTGATCTCAACCAATATCTTTCGCCGGGCGATACCATCACTTCCGACAACGGGCAGTACGAACTCACCTACCAGAACGACGGCAATCTGGTGATCTACCGCACCAGCAACAAATCCGCTCTCTGGGCGTCTGGCACGAACGGCAAGCCCGCATGGCGGACCTACATGCAACCGGATGGCAATCTGGTGGTCTATCAAGCCTCCAGCCAGCCGGTCTGGGCGTCGAACACGAAGGCCACCCAAAGCGTCTTCATCATGCAGGACGACGGCAACGGCGTCGTTTACGACGGCGACAACGATCCCCTCTGGGCCAGCAACACTGCCCAGAAGTAACGGGGCCAGCACACGACGCCCCGGCCTCCGGCGCACAGGGGGCCGGGGCACGGCGCAGTTGCCCAAAGCCGGATGGCGGACTACCGCGGCCCGATCATCGTCTCCGGCTTGACCCACTCGTCGAATTGCTCCGCGGTCAGCAGCCCCAGCGCAACGCCGGCCTCCTTCAGCGTCGAGCCCTCCTTGTAGGCCTTCTTGGCGATCCTGGCGGCGTTGTCGTAACCGATGTGCGGGTTCAGCGCGGTCACCAGCATCAGGCTGTCGTTCATCAGCCAGGCGATGCGCTCGCGATTGGGCTCGATGCCGACCAGCGCGTTGTCGGTGAAGCTGACCGCGGCGTCGGCCAGCAGGCGGATCGACTGCAGCACGTTGTAGGCGATCACCGGCTTGAAGACGTTCAGCTCGAAATGCCCGGTCGCGCCGGCCACGGTAACCGTCGTCTGGTTGCCCATCACCTGGGCGGCGACCATGGTCATCGCCTCGGACTGCGTCGGGTTGACCTTGCCGGGCATGATGGAGGAGCCGGGCTCGTTCTCCGGCAGGATGATCTCGCCGATGCCGCAGCGCGGGCCGGAGCCCAGGAGCCGCACGTCGTTGGCGATCTTCATGAAGGACACGGCGATGGTGTTCAGCATGCCGTGCGCCTCGACCAGCGCGTCGTGGGTGGCGAGCGCCTCGAACTTGTTGTCGGCGGTGACGAACGGCAGGCCGGTGATGGACGCCACCTGCGCCGCGAACTCTTCAGCAAAGCCCTTGCGGGCGTTCAGCCCGGTGCCGACCGCGGTGCCGCCCTGCGCCAGCTGGTAAAGCCGCGGCAGGCAGGCGCGCAGCCGCTCGATGCCGAAGCGCACCTGGGCGGCGTAGCCGGAGAATTCCTGCCCGAGCGTCAGCGGCGTGGCGTCCTGGAGGTGGGTGCGGCCGATCTTCACGATGCCGGAGAAGGCCTTTACCTTGTCCTCCAGCACGCCGGCCATGTGCTCCAGCGCCGGGATCAGCTCGTGGTGGAGCTGCTCGCAGGCGGCGATGTGCATGGCGGTGGGGAAGCTGTCGTTGGAGGACTGCCCCATGTTGACGTGGTCGTTGGGGTGCACCGGCGTCTTCGAGCCCGTCTCCCCGCCCAGCAGCTCGATGGCGCGGTTGGAGATCACCTCGTTGGCGTTCATGTTGCTCTGCGTGCCGGACCCGGTCTGCCAGACCACCAGCGGGAAGTGGTCCAGGAGCGTGCCGTCCACCACCTCCTCCGCCGCGTCGCAGATGGCCCGGCCGAGCGCCGGGTCGAGCGCCCCCAACACCATGTTGGCCTGCGCCGCCGCCTTCTTCTGGATGCCCAGCGCCCGCACCAGGGACGGCGGCATGCGCTCGCCGCCGATGCGGAAGTTCCGGATGGAGCGCTGCGTCTGCGCGCCCCAATAGCGGTTCGCCGGGACCTCGATGGGACCGAAGGAATCCGTCTCGATGCGCACGTCCTTGCCGGGCATGGTGAAGCGTCCCCGATGGCTGTCGTCCTGCGTTCAATCTTGCCCAAAGCGCACGGCACGGCAAGGGATCCGGCGGCGCACCGAAAGAATGTTCTTGATATGTTCACATTGTTGCAGCACAGTTCCTACGGGTGTCGTCAACGGATCCGGAGGCTGCCATGGGCTCGTTCGCGGTCGAGAACGTTAAGGCGTACATTTCCAGGAAGCGGGTGACGGAGATGCTGGCGCGGGGTTGGACCATCCTGGGGCCAAGCGGCGAAGGCATGCTGCTGATGGAGGGCCCCGACCCCGACGACTGCCTGCCGGAC
>JAEYOB010000654.1 GCA_023412175.1 Pseudomonadota bacterium
GGCCATGGCGATGGCCCTGGCGCTCTATCAGGAGGGGCGGGCGGCGGACAGCCGGGCGGTCTGCCGCGCTATCCTGGCCGTGCGTCCCGATCAGGTGGAAGCCTCCTTCCTGCTCGGCGTGACCGAATTCGCGCTGGGGTTCCAGGCGGCTTCGCGCCTGCGTCTCACCATCGCCATCGCGCTGAAGCCGGATCTCGCCGACGCCTATTTCAACCTGAGCCTGCTTGAGGACTCCGAACGAACGGTACCGCTTGCGGCGCGGGCGATCCGGCTGCTTGGCGGGCAGGCTTCCGCCCAGGCTTTCGTGCGGCTGGGCACCGCGCTCCGCGAACTGGGCCGGGCCGAGGCGGCGGTCGCCGCGCATCGCCGCTCCCTGGCGCTCCAGCCGGACGTTGCCGATGCCTACCGGGAATTCGGCCACGCCTTGAGGGCCGCCGGTGCCCTGTCCGCGGCCGCCACGGCCTACGGACGCGCCTGGACGCTCGCGCCGGATCAGGCGGGCGCGCTCAGCGACCGGCTGTTCGCGACGCTGTCGATCTGCGACTGGCGCGAGCATGCCGCCCTCAGCCGAAGCATCCTCGACGTCATCGACAACGACCTCGGACTCGCCTTGCCCCTGCTCACCTTGCTGATCGACAGCAGCCCGGCGCAGCAGGACCGGTCCGTCCGGCACTTCCACACGGCGATGGTGCGGCCGTCCGAGGACGCGGGGGCGCCCCTGTGGCGGCCGGTCGGCACGGACGGGCGGCTCACCATCGCCTATCTTTCCGCCGATTTTCACGAACACGCGACCGCCTATCTGACGGCGGAACTGTTCGAGCTTCACGACCGCGGGCGCTTCCGCGTCCTCGGCTACTCCTACGGCCCCGACGACGGCAGCCCGATGCGCCGCCGGCTGGAAGCCGGTTTCGACCTTTTCCGCGACATCCGTTCCCTGGACGAGGCGGGGGTGGCGGCAGCGCTTGCCGCCGACGGGGTTCATATCCTGGTGGACCTCAAGGGCTACACGCGGGACACGCGGCTGGAACTTCTGGCCCGGCGGATGGCGCCGGTGCAGGTTGCTTATCTGGGCTATCCGGGCACCCTGGGCGCGGAGGTGATCGACTATGCCATCGGCGACCGCATCGTCACCCCGCCGGAGCATCAGCCCCATTACCGGGAGCGGCTGGTGCTGATGCCGGACGCCTATCAGGTCAACGACCGGCGGCGTCCCCTGGATGCGCCTGTCCCGGACCGGGCCGCCTGCGGCCTGCCGCCGGACGGCTTCGTCTTCTGCGCCTTCAATGCGTCCTTCAAGATCACCCCGGCCCTGTTCGCCGTGTGGATGCGCGTCCTGGCGCGCGTTCCGGGCAGTGTCCTCTGGCTGATGGAAACCAACCGCGAGGCCGCCGGCAACCTGCGGCGCGAGGTGGAGCGTCACGGCATCGACCCGCGGCGTCTGGTGTTCGCCCCCCACCGGCCGCAGGCGGAGCATCTCGCCCGCTACCGCCTGGCCGGGCTGTTCCTCGACAGCTTTCCCTACACCGGCCACACGACCGTTTCGGACGCGCTGTGGATGGGGCTGCCGGTGGTGACGCGCCTGGGGGAGACCTTCGCGTCGCGCGTCGCCGCCAGCCTTCTGACCGCCGCCGGCCTGCCGGAGACGATTGCCACCAGCTTTGCGGAGTATGAGGATCTGGCGGTGCGGCTGGCCGGTGCTCCCGCCCGGCTCGGCGCCTACCGTTCCCGTCTCGAACAGGGCCGGGCGACCGCCCCGCTGTTCGACACGCCCCGCTTCACCCGGCACCTGGAAAGCGCGTACCGGATCATGTGGGAGCGGCATGCCGCCGGTCTGCGGCCGGAGCCGTTCAGCGTGCCGCCCCTGCCGCCAGACGGCTGAGGGCCCTCCGGACCTCGGCGACGACCTCCATCCACGCGCCCGGCCGTTCCTGCCGGAACAGGCGCATGGTCGGATACCTGGGGGTGTCGGTGCCCCGGTCGAGCCAGCGCCAGTCGCCGGCATCCCGGAGCAACGTCCAGACCGGGCGGCCCAGCGCGCCGGCCAGATGCGTGGCCGCGGTGTCCACGGAGATGACGAGATCCAGATTGACGATGATCGCCGCGGTGTCGGCGAAGTCCCCCATCCCGTTTCCGAGGGCGGTGAAGGACGCCGGCAGCCGCCCTTCCAACTCGCCCAGTTCCCGCCTCCCGCCGCCCTTCTGGAGGCCGTAGAACGACACCCCCTCGACCTCCAGAAGCGGCAGCAGCGCGGCCAGATCCACCGACCGCTGGCGGTCGTTCCCGAAATCCGGGTTGCCGGCCCAGACCAGCCCCACCCGCAATCGCCCGTCCGCCCCCGCCAGCCGCTTTCTCCATTCCTCCGCCAGCTCCGGTTCCGCGCGCAGGTAGGGCACCTCCGCCGGGATGGTGGCGAGCGCGGTGCCCAGGAGGTGCGGAAGGCTCATCAGGGCCGCGTGGGCGTCGTGCGGGGGGGTGGGGCCGGAGCGGCCGACCACCCGCACCACGCCGTCGAGCGTGCCGAAGAGGCGGACGAGCGCGTCGTTGCATTCCACGATCACCCGTGCGCCCAGCCGCCGCAGCATCGGGGCATAGCGGACGAACTGGATCCCGTCGCCGAGCCCCTGCTCGTCGTGCAGCAGGATCGTCCGCCCCTCTGGATCCTCGCCCCGCCACAGCGGCGTGGGCAGGCCCCGCGGTTCCAACCGCCCGTCGTCCAGGCGGGTGCGCCATTCATACTCGCGGAAGCCGCATTCCAACTCTCCCCGGCGCAGCAGGCAGGTCGCAAGCGTGAGATGCGCCAGGGCATTGTCCGGCTCTTGATCGAGAACGGCCCGGCAAAAGGCTTCCGCCGCACCGCCGTTCCCCAGGGCAACCATCGCCAGGGCGAGATTGAGCCGGGCATTCTGGAAGCCGGGCGCCAGCAACACCGCGCGTTGCAGCGCGCGGGCGGCCTCGTCGTGGCGGAGTTGG
>JAEYOB010000695.1 GCA_023412175.1 Pseudomonadota bacterium
CCGGGCCGCCCTGCTGCTGGAACGCAGCTTCGAGGCGGAGCGGCGCGGCCGCAGCGATTCGGCGCGCTACCCCGCGCAGTCGGCGTACGACCTGCTGCCGGGCTTCGTGCCGGCTGCGGCGCGCCTCGCCCGCCTGCTGCTGGCCGCCGGGCGGCAGAAACCCGCCTCCAAGACGATCGAGCGCGCGTGGCGGCAGAGCCCGTCGCCCGAGCTGGCCGACGTCTACCGCGAGATCCTCGCCAGCTACGACCCGCTGACGCGCGTCAAGCTGTTCGAGAAGCTGGCGGCGCAGAGCCCCGGCAACGTCGAGGGCCACCTGGCTGTTGCCCGCGCCGCGCTCGACGCCGAGCTGTGGGGCGAGGCGCGCAGCCACCTCATGAAGGCGCTGGAGACGCAGCCGTCGCGCCGCGTCTACCATCTGCTGGCCGACCTTGAACGGGCCGAGCACGGCAACGAGGAGGCGGCGCGGAGCTGGCTCGCCCAGGCCGCGTCGGCCACGCCCGACCCGGCATGGACCTGCCGCGGCTGCGGTGCCGTCAGCCACGCCTGGGCCGGCCTGTGCGGCAACTGCAACGCCTTCGACACGTTGGAGTGGAAGACGCCGCAGGTGGCCCTGCACCTGGCCCCGCCGGAGCGGGCGGCGACCGCCACCGCCCTGCCGCCCATGGCGCCCCAGCCGGCCCGCTGACGCTCCGCACCGGATGTCTTCTGCAACAAGGCCCCTTCCCGCCGGCGGGAGGGGGCCTTTCCTTTTCCGGGGTCCGCCGCGTGTACACGCTCGCCATCTTCGATTTCGACGGCACCCTCGCCGACACCTTCCCGTGGTTCGTCGAGGTGTTCAACGGTGTCGCCGACCGCTACCGCTTCCGCCGCATCCACCCCGGCGAGTTGGAGGCGCTGCGCGGCTGCGAGGCGCGCGCCATGATGCGGCGCCTGGGCATCCGCGGCTGGAAGGTGCCGTTCATCGCCAACCACATGCGCCGGCTGGCGGCGCGCGATATCGACCGGCTGCGGCTGTTCGACGGCGCAGGCCCGCTGCTGCGGCGGCTGAACGAGAAGGGGGTGACGGTCGCCATCGTCAGCTCCAACACCGAAGCCAACGTGCGCCGTGTCCTCGGGCCGGAGAACGCGGCGCTGGTCGCGCACTACGCCTGCGGCGCCTCGATCTTCGGAAAGCACGGCAAGTTCCGCACGGTCATCGCCCGCAGCGGCGTCCCGCCAACCCGGACCATCGCCATCGGCGACGAGATCCGCGACATCGAGGCGGCCCGCCGGGCGGGCATCGCCTGCGGCGCCGTCACCTGGGGCTACGCGCTCCCCGAAGCGCTGAGGGCCCACGCCCCGGATGCGCTGTTCGCCAGCTTCGAGGAGATCGCCGAGCGGGTCGGCTGACCTACGCCCCCTCCCCGCCCAGCCGCGTCCCATCCAGGATAGCGTTCTCGAACACCGCGCCGGTGTGGTTGACGCCGCTGAGGTCGGCGTTGGTGAGGTCGCAGCCGGTCAGGTTGGCCTCGGCCAGCGAGGCGCCGGCAAGGCGGGCGCGCACCAGGGACGCCCGCATGATCTGCTGCGTCGCGGAGATGGAGAGCGGCGACAGGTTGGCGCCGTCGAGCCGGCTGTCGATCAGCAGCGCGCGGTTCAGCGTCGCACCGCGCAGGTCGGCGCCGCGCAGGTCGGCAGACCGCAGGTCGGCGCCGTCAAGGTGCGCCGCCTGGAGCTGGGCGCCGCGCAGGTTGGCACCGCGCATCCGCACCTTGTCGCCGCGCACCAGCGTCAGCACCGCGCCGGACAGGTCGGCGCCGGTCAGGTTGAAGCCGCTGAGGTCGAGCTGCCGCCCCACCTTGCCGCTGGACCCCAGCCACAGCAGGTGCTGGCGCAGCAATTCCTCCAGCGCCTCCGGCTCGGCCGGGGGCGGGGGTTCGTCCTCGTTCTCGACGGGAAGCGGCGGCAGCGCCTTGATCGCCATCGCCTCGGCGTCGGTGCGGGCGGCGGAAATCAGGTCCAGCTCGTTGAGGAAGGCGCCGTCCAGGCTGGCGCCGCGCAGGTCCGCCCCGGTCAGGTCGGCGCCGTGCATGTCGGCGCCCACGAAGTTGCAGTCACGCAGGTCCACACGGTCCAGCCGGGCGCCGTTCAGCGTCGCGTTGGTGAAGTCGGCGGCGCGCGCAAAGCTGCCGGTCAGCTTGGCCCGCGCCATGTCCGTGTTCACCAGCCGCGCGGCGGTCAGGTCGGCCGGGCCGGGTTGGAAACCGACCACCATCGTCTCGCCGACGCTGCTCTTGACGACGGTGCTGCCGTCGCGCAGGTCCACCTCGACCATGGTGGCGCCTTCCATGTTGACGCCGCGGACGTTGGCGCCGCGCATGTCGGTGCGGAACAGCCGGGCGCCGCGCAGGTCGGCGTTGCGCAGGTCCGCCCCGAACAGGTCGGCGTGGTCGAGCACCGTGCGGCTCAGGTTGGCGTTGCGCAGCACCGCGCCGGACAGGTGCGCGCCGGTCAGGTTGCGCCCGGACAGATCCATGCCGCTCAGGTCGAAGAACGGCAGGTTGGCCCGCGCCCCGCCCGGCCGCCCGTCGATGAAGCGCAGGTGCCGGTCGCAGACGCGGTCGAACTGCTCCTGCGTCAGGTGGATGCGCGTCTTGATGTTGCTGTCGTACGCCATGGCGGATCAGGCGAACAGCGCGTCGATGTCGTCCTGCGAGATCGGCGCCCCGCCGT
>JAEYOB010000741.1 GCA_023412175.1 Pseudomonadota bacterium
CCCCCGCCCGGGTAGGGGGCGGGCCCCGACCGTGGGGCGGGAGGGTGAGGTAAAATCCGAGGATCCTTGCCTCTACCCTCACCCGGCGCTTTGCGCCACCCTCTCCCGGGGCGGGAGAGGGTTTAGCGGCGTCTTCGTGTGTGCTAGGGATTCAGCGATGAATTCCAGGAGGCGGTGATGAAGATCGGTGTTGTCGGGTGCGCGGGGCGGATGGGGCAGATGCTGGTGCGCGAGATCGCCGCGACGCCGGGCTGCACGATGGCCGGTGGCACCGAGCGCCCCGGCGGCGCGGCGGTCGGCAAGGACATCGGCGTGCTCGCCGGGTTGGAGCCGCTGGGCGTGCTGGTGGTGGACGATCCGGCGGTGCTGTTCGCCGAGGCCGACGCCGTCATCGACTTCACCTCGCCCGAGGCCGCCGAGCGGCACGCGGCCCTCGCCGCACAGGGCGAGACGGCGTACATCCTCGGCACAACGGGGCTAAACGCCGCGCAACAGGCGGCGGTGGCGGCGGCGGCGACGCACACGCCCATCGTCCAGGCGCCCAACATGTCCGTCGGCGTCAACCTGCTGTTCGCGCTGGTCGAGCGGGTGGCGCACACGCTGGGCGACGAGTTCGACATCGACGTGCTGGAGATGCACCACCGCAACAAGGTGGACGCGCCGAGCGGCACCGCGCTGGGTCTGGGCCGCGCCGCGGCGGCGGGGCGGGGCGTCGCCCTGGAGGACGTCTGGCAGAAGGTCCGCGACGGCCACACCGGCGTGCGCCCGCGCGGCGAGATCGGCTTCGCCACGCTGCGCGGCGGCGACGTGATCGGCGACCACACCGTGGTCTTCGCCGGCGACGGCGAGCGCGTCGAGCTGACCCACAAGGCGTCCGGCCGGCAGATCTACGCCAAGGGCGCGGTGCGCGCCGCGCTGTGGTCCGCCGACAAGCAGCCGGGGCTGTACAGCATGCGGGACGTGCTGGGGCTGTAAAGTCGTTCCCCGCCGGGGAGAGGGACTTTTACGCCGCCTCTTCCCCGGCGGTCCTGGCCTGTTCCCAGGCCAGCAGGGCGCGCTTGCGGGGCACGCCGTAGCGGTAGTTGTGGATGATCCCGGACTTCTGGATCACCCGGTGGCAAGGGATCAGGATGCACACCGGGTTGCGGCCGACCGCCGCGCCCACCGCGCGCATCGCCGTCGGCTGGCCGATGGCGCGGGCGACGTCCTCGTAGCTGACCACCGTGCCCTCGGGGATGCGCAGCAGCGCCTCCCACACCTTGATCTGGAAGTTCGTCCCGCGCAGCAGCAGCTTCAGCGGCTCGCTTCCGCCGCCCTCCCAGCCGAAGGCGCGCGCCGCGGCCGGGCGCGTGGCGTCGGCGTCCTCGACCAGGCGGGCGGCCGGCCATTCGGCGGTGAATTCGGCCATGGCGTCGTTGCCGTCCGGCGCGTCGGCGAAGCTCAGCCAGCAGACGCCGCGTTCGGTGGTGGCGACCAGCGCCCGGCCGAACGGGCAGTCGTGCAGGCCCCAGCGGATCGTCAGCCCGCCGCCCAGCGCCTTGTACTCGCCGGGCGTCATCGCCTCGCAGGCGACCCACACGTCGTGCAGCCGCGACGGGCCCGACAGCCCGACGTCCAGCGCGGTGTCGAGCACGCTCTGGTTCTCGGCCAGCAGTTGCTTGGCGTGGCCGAGCGTCAGGAACTGCACGAAGCGCTTCGGGCTGATGCCGACCCAGCGGGTGAACAGGCGCTGGAAGTGGAAGGGGCTCATCCCCGCCACGCCGGCCAGCTCGTCGAGCTGGGGCTGGTCCTGCCAGTGCTCCACCATGTGGCGGATGGCAAGCGTCAGGGCGCGGTAGTGGCTGGCGTCGATCGGATCGGCATGGGGATTCAGGCAGGACATGGCTGGCACCGGACAGGGTTGCTTCCCGTGTAGAGGGTGGCGCGCCGCGACCGCCGATCCAACCCGTTTCTTGCTGAGTTAAGCGACGGGCTCCGGCGCGCAGGGCGCGCAGGGAGTGCGGCGCCACGCCCGCAGCGCGGTCCGCAGGGCGTTGGCGAATTCCAGCCGCTCGTCGGGGCTGAGGAAGGAGCCGACCGTCACCGTGCGGCCGTGCGAGCTGAGGGTCACCTGGCTCTCGTGTCCGGGCGGGTCGTCCATGCTGACGCGCAGCCAGTAGGGCTGGAAGCTCCAGCGCCGGTCGGGCTGCTTCCAGGCGACGCGCTCGACGGTCAGTTCCTCCCCGGTCAGCCGCACCCGCTCGTACAGGCGCGCGGAGCGGTAGTTGGCACGGAACGCCCACCACAACAGCAGCACGTCCAGCCCCAGGAACCCGACGATGGGCCATGCGCCCAGCAGGAAGAAGACGAGGCTGACGGCCGTGCTCACGAACGCCACCGCGCCCATGAGGACGAGGAACCCCGTCCGCCCGAGGCTGCGGTGCGGATGCAGGACCGCGTCGAAGAAGACACGGACGGCGGAGGTGGACCCGGCGATGCTCGTCATGGGCACGGGGAGATGTCCCATCCTTTACCAAAGGCATAGCGTCGGAGGTGCGTCACGTTTGCGCGGCACCGCCGTCCGGCGGTACAGTCGCGGCCATGAAGCCCGCCGCCATAAATGAAATGTTTCGCCGGCTCCAGGCCGCCAACCCCGAGCCGAAGAGCGAATTGGAGTACGTCAACCCGTACACCCTGCTCGTCGCCGTGGTGCTGTCGGCGCAGGCCACCGACGTCGGCGTCAACAAGGCCACCCGCGCGCTGTTCGAGCGCGTCACCACGCCCGAGCAGATGCTGGAGCTGGGCGAGGAGGGGCTGCGCGGGCACATCAAGACCATCGGCCTGTTCAACACCAAGGCCAAGAACGTCATCAAGCTGGCGGAGATCGTGGTGCGCGAGCACGGCGGGCAGGTGCCGCGCGACCGCGAGGCGCTGGAGACGCTGCCCGGCGTCGGGCGCAAGACCGCCAACGTGGTGCTGAACGTGGCGTTCGGCGAGGAGACGATGGCGGTGGACACGCACATCTTCCGCGTCTCGAACCGCCTGGGCCTGGCGCCCGGCAAGACGCCGGAGCAGGTGGAGGCGGGGCTGCTGAAGGCGGTGCCGAAGCCCTACCTGCGCCACGCCCACCACTGGCTGATCCTGCACGGCCGCTACATCTGCAAGGCCCGCAAGCCGGACTGCCTGCGCTGCCCCATCGCCGACCTGTGCGACGCGGCGGAGAAGGGCATTTAGGATATCGGGCACACATGATCGGCAAGCCGGATAGGTGCCCGAACGTCAATCCTTCTTGGAGATTGCCGTCAGTCGCGTCTCGATTGCTTTCCCTATGGCGTTTCCAATGATCTTGGAGTTGTTGTCGAAAGCCTTTTCAAAGTCTTCAACAGACTGGAAGCCATCTCCCGTCTCGGTAACGGCCACTGCAATCGTTGCCGGCTGGCCGGTCGGGAGCGGTAGAATAGCCGATGGATTGGCGGTGGGGTTTTCGTAATCCTGGCCTGCACCAATGTTCTGCAGCTTTATGTTCCGTTGGTAATGCCGCACCCCGAGGTCGCCGCCGTCCGAGGCTAAAGTTTCGATGCCAACGGTGATTGCCAATGAAACATGACCTCCTCCGTCCTTTGGGGTGGTTGAAGCCGCCAGTTGATTGAGACGTACATAGACGGGTTTAATTTCTATGGCCGTTTTTCCAACAGGAGTAAGTCCCAGAACAATCCGTGATGCCGGGGGCGGGGATCCTTCTCCGATTGTGCGGGTCAACTCCAAGCACCGGACGCGCCCATCGTCGTCTCCAACGGCCAATGAGGCCACATTGATTTGTCCATCGTAGGGTGCTTGAAAACGCTTTATTTTTTCAATTGCGCTGTCCTTGAGTGAGTTTGATAAATAAGAATAAATAACTTCGACGCCTGCCATGATCAGGGGAATTGTCGCCGGACCAATGAAAAGCATCTTATCTTGAGCTAGTTCATTCGCTGGTATTGGATAGCAAGCTTCTTGAACAGCTTTTGGTTGTTTATCTCTGTAATCAGCCAGATTCCTCATTTCTGGATTTTGTTTGATATCTTTTTTCTGTGTGGTCAAGGCAGAGACACGAACATTTCCTATTCCCCCGGTGCCGCGAGCCTCTGGCATCTGCATCACTTGGAATGATTCGCAGCCCGCTACGAGGGCGCCTGGAATTAAGATGAGTCCAAGTCGTAATGCGTTGCGTGCCCGTGCATGCATCTGCGCCCCCATCGTCGGCGATGAGATATTACAGTTATGTTTACTGAAGACATCTACAGTTCAGTTGGGGTAATTGGTTTGAATGCCGGCTAGATAACATACTATTATATGCAGACGCCTGCCTGTTTTCTTGCCGATCGGCGATGCCGGGCCGAAACAGTGCGCTTCGGGCCTTGAGAATGGACACGAGAGTGATGCCTTGACGATCCTGACGCGTTGCATTATTCGATTATCATCGAAATATGGAATTGTGATGCGTACGGGGGTGGTCCGATGGAGAAGAAGGCTGTGCTCGCCGCCCTGACGGCGCTGTCGCAGGAGACGCGGCTCGACATCTTCCGCTTGCTCGTCCAGGCCGGCCCGGAAGGGCGTTCCGCCGGGGCCATCGCCGACGCGCTCGGCGTGGCGCCCGCGACCCTGTCCTTCCACCTGTCCAACCTCAACCACGCCGGGCTGATCGTTCAGCGGCGCGAGAGCCGCTCGCTCATCTACTCCGCCGATTTCGACCGCATGAACGCCGTCCTCGGCTTCCTGTCGGAGAATTGCTGCGGCCGTCCGACCGGCGCCGTCGCCTGCGTGCCCACGGCGGAACCCGCCGAACCCTGCTGCGGCTGAACGGACGCCGCCCGATATCGGCGCCGCGGGGCATAGAGCCCGGCGGCTCCCTTCCCTGTCGAGCAACGGAGCGAAGAATGGCCGAGGACCGCGTCTACAACGCGCTGTTCCTGTGCACGCACAACAGCGCGCGCAGCGTGATGGCGGAGTGCATCCTGAATCGCGAGGGCAGGGGCCGCTTCCGTGCGTTCAGCGCCGGCAGCCAGCCTTCCGGGCGCATCAACCCCCATGTCCGTGACCTTCTGGAGCGGCTCGGCTTCCCGGTCGCGGGCCTCCGGTCCAAGACCTGGGACGAGTTCGCGACACCGGACGCACCGCACATGGATTTTATCTTCACGGTTTGCGACAACGCCGCGGGCGAGGTCTGCCCGGTGTGGCCCGGCCAGCCGGTCACCGCCCACTGGGGCTTCCCCGATCCCTTCGGCGCCCGGGGAACGGAGGCGGAGAAGGCGGCCTTCACCGCCGACGTGTTCCGCCAGATCGAACGGCGCATCCAGGCCTTCGTGAGCCTTCCCATCGCCTCGCTCGACCGGCTGGCGCTCAAGCGCGCGCTGGACGGGATGGGCCGGTGAGTGCGGTGGCGAAAGAGGGCATGGAATCATGACGGCTGAGGTTCATGCCGCCCCGGCGGCCCGCCCCGCCATGGGCGCGGTCGAGCGTTACCTGAGCGTCTGGGTGGCGCTGTGCATCGTTGCCGGGATCGTGCTGGGCCACCTGATGCCCGGACTCTTCTCCGCCGTCGCCGCCGCCGAGTTCGCCAGGGTCAATCTGCCGGTGGCGGTGCTGATCTGGCTGATGATCGTGCCGATGCTGGTGAAGATCGACTTCGCGGCGCTCGCTGAGGTCGGCCGCCACTGGCGCGGCATCTCGGTCACGCTGTTCGTCAACTGGGCGGTGAAGCCATTCTCGATG
>JAEYOB010000745.1 GCA_023412175.1 Pseudomonadota bacterium
GTCGTGGCCGATGCGCAGCAGCGGGCCGGACGGCACGTCGCGGATGCCCGTGGCCTCCACCACGATGGCGCCGGGCTGCCCCTCGGCGAAGCGGCGGTACCAGTCCAGAACGCCGTCGCTGACGAAGCCCTCATCGGTGGCGCGCCAGGGCACCATGGCCGGCACCCAGGTGCGCTGCGCCAGCCGAACCGGGCCGAGGTCAATGGGTTGGAACAGGCGCGCCGCCGCCGCCCCGGCTGCGTCGGGCCAGCGGCCGGGAGTCGCCTTGTGCTCGATCCGCTGCGGTGGCCGCCACATGCCCAGGACGCCTCCCCGGCGCTTATGCTTTAAACTTAAAGCACCTTGTGGCGAGATGTACCACGCGCCCGAACGCAAGTCCCGCATACGAACGGTTTATCCGCATCGCTTCCCGCGTGGAGTCGTCACGCCACAGGGCCGGGACCTGTCCAAGAGTCGAGGGCGGATAGACCGATTTCCACATGGACAGGCCGTCCTTTCAATTTTAAGCTTCAAACAAAAAATACGCCCGAAAAGGCGCCTTAGAAGGAGATGGTTCGACGCGTGCCCCTGCGGCACGCCGGCGTGGCACCAAGGGAGGAACGATGTCCGACTACACCGCGCATGTGGACCATTTCGCCCGCGACAACCTGCCGCCGCGGGATCTGTGGCCGGTCATCCGCTTCGACCTGCCGGAATTGCAGTATCCCGAGCGCATGAACTGCGGCATCGAACTGCTGGACCGCATGGTGGCGGGCGGATTCGCCGACCGGCCCTGCGTTCTGTCCCCGACCGAGCGCTGGACTTACGCCGATCTGCTGGAGAAGGCGAACCGCATCGCCCGCGTGCTGACCGAAGAGATGGGCCTGGTCCCCGGCAACCGGGTGCTGCTGCGCGCGGCCAACGCGCCGATGATGGTCGCTTGCTGGTTCGCGGTGGTGAAGGCCGGCGGCATCGCGGTGTCCACCATGCCGCTGCTGCGCGCCAGGGAACTGTGCACCATCATCGACAAGGCGCAGGTCACCCACGCCCTGTGCGCCGCCCCGCTGGCCGAAGAATTGGAACTGGCCCGGCCGAGGTGCCCCACCCTGCGCCACGTCGCCTGTTTCGCCACCGATGCCGCCGACGGGCTGGAGGCACGCATGCGCGCCGGGAACGGCGATTTCACCAACGTGGACACCGCCGCGGACGATGTCTGCCTGATCGCCTTCACCTCAGGCACCACCGGTGTCCCGAAGGGGACCATGCATTTCCACCGCGACGTCATGGCGATCGCCGACACCTTCCCGCGCTCGACGCTGAAGCCGGAGCCCGACGACCTGTTCTGCGGCAGCCCGCCGCTGGCCTTCACCTTCGGATTGGGCGGGCTGGTGATCTTCCCCATGCGCTTCGGGGCGAGCACGCTGCTGCTGCCCGCCGCCTCGCCGCCGGTGCTGCTGGCCGAAGCCATCGAGCGGCACCGGGCCAGCGTCTGCTTCACCTCGCCCACCGGCTACCGCGCCATGCTGCCGCTGATCCCCGGCCACGACATCGGCGCGCTGCGCAAATGCGTGTCGGCCGGCGAGGCGCTGCCGCTGCCGACATGGCAGGCGTTCTACGACGCCACGGGCATCAGGATCATCGACGGGCTCGGCTCGACCGAGATGCTGCACATCTTCATCGCCTCGGCCGGCGACGAGATCCGCCCCGGCGCCACCGGCAAGCCGGTCCCCGGCTATGAGGCCTGCGTCCTGGACGCCGAAGGCAACCCGCTGCCCCCCGGCCAGCCGGGCCGGCTGGCGGTGCGCGGCCCGACCGGCTGCCGCTACCTCGCCGACCCGCGGCAGAGCGTCTATGTGGAGAATGGCTGGAACATCACCGGCGACGCCTACGTGATCGACGAGGACGGCTATTTCTGGTTCCAGGCGCGCAACGACGACATGATCATCTCGTCCGGCTACAACATCGCCGGCCCGGAGGTGGAAGAGGCGCTGCTCACCCACCCGGACGTGGCGGAATGCGCGGTGGTCGCCTCGCCCGACCCGGACCGCGGCGCCGTCGTCAAGGCGTTCGTCGTGCTGCGCGAGGGCGCGGTGCGGGACGCCAAGGCGTTGCAGGATTTCGTGAAGCAGAGCATCGCGCCCTACAAGTATCCCCGCGCCGTCGAGTTCATCGACAGCCTGCCGCGCACCGAGACCGGCAAAGTGCAGCGCTTCAAGCTGCGCGAAATGGAGGGGCAAAAGCTGTCGAAGGCGAGCTAGAATCCCCCTCCCTCTCCGGGAGAGGGGATTCCCGCCGCCACGACCGAAGGCTCCCATGTACCGCCACCTCACCACCCAGGACGCGATCGACCGCGAGTACAACCCGCGCCTCGGCGTGCCGGACGTCGAGGCGTTGATCGCCGGATGGGCGCAGCGCAGCGAGGAGGCGCGCCGCAAGCTCGGCGGGCGGCTCGGTCTGCCCTACGGGCCGACGCTCGCGGAGTACGTGGACGTCTTTCCGGCGACGCGGCCGAACGCGCCGGTGCACCTGTTCGTGCACGGCGGCTACTGGCGGACATTCACCGCCCGCGACTTCTCCTTCATCGCCGAAGGGCCGGTGGCGCGCGGCTGCTGCACGGTGGTGATGAACTACGCGCTGTGCCCGCAGGTTTCCATCACCGAGATCGTCCGGCAGACCCGCGCCGCCCTCGCCTGGACGTGGCACCACGCCGGCGAGTTCGGCGGCGACCGCAACCGCATCAGTGTCTCCGGTCATTCCGCCGGCGGGCACCTGACGGCCCGGCTGCTGTCCACCGCGTGGCAGCGCGACTACGGCATCCCCGACGACGTCATCAAGGCGGCGCTGCCGATCAGCGGCCTGTTCGACCTGGAGCCGATCCGCTGGTCCTGGCTGCAACCCGTCCTCCAACTCAGCGGCGACGAGATCCTGGCGCAGAGCCCCATGCGCCACCTGCACACGACACCCGTGCCGCTGGCCGTCGCCGTCGGCGGAGCCGAGAGCGCCGAGTTCCGCCGCCAGTCCGCCGACTATGCCGCGGCGACCGGGGCAAAGCTCATGGAGATCGAAGGGCGGCACCATTTCGACGTCCTGGACGACCTCGCCTCGCCCTACGGCAAGCTATGGCGGACGGTGGAGCAGATGGCGGGGTGACCGGCCCCGCGTTCGAGACGACTGCGGCATTGGTGCGTTGGACGAACGGATCGAACGGGATCATCATCGGTCCGGGATCACGAAACCAAGGGGAGTCAAGCGATGGCCGGTCGTATCGACGTCGAACGCAAGAGGCGTGTCCTGGTTCTCACCATGAACGACCCGCCGAGCCGGAACGCGCTCGGCGTGGAGATGATGGACGGCGCCCGCGACGCGTTCGATCAGGCGATCCAGGATCCGGGAGTCGGCGCCGTCGTGCTGACCGGCGCCAATGGCGCCTTCAGCTCGGGCGGCCATCTCGGCCGCCTGTACAACCACCGCACCCAGGCCCGTTCGGAGAACCGCAACGGCATCGAGCGCTTCCACGGCTGGATCCGCGCCATGCGCGACTGCCCGAAGCCGGTGATCGCCGCCGTCGAAGGCCCGGCGGCAGGCGCCGGTTTCGCCCTGGCGCTGGCGTCAGACCTGATCGTCGCGGCGGAGGACGCGCAGTTCCTGGCCGCCTACGCCAAGGTCGGCCTGACCGCCGACGGCGGCATCTCCGGCTCGCTGGCTCGCGCCCTGCCGCCGCAACTCGCCGCCGAACTGCTGTTCGAGGGCGGCGGAGTCGATCCCCAGCGCCTCTACACGCTGGGCGTCGTCAACAGGGTGGTGCCCAGGGGGCAGGCGCTGGACGAGGCGGTGGCCTGGGGCGCCCGGCTGGCCGAAGGCCCGACCGTCGCCATCGGCCGCGCCAAGCGGCTGATCGAGCAGGCGTACACCTCACTGCTCGCCCAGCTCGGTCGGGAGAGCGACCAGTTCGTCGAGGCGCTGCACCACCCCGAGGCGCACGAGGCGATCACCGCCTTCTTCGAGAAGCGGCCGCCCGCATTCCGCAAGCCCTGACGCGGATCACGCCCGCGCCAGCACCTCGGTGAAGGTGCCGGGATCAACGTTGCCGCCGCTGAGCACGACCGCAACGGTGCGGCCGGCGGTGGGCAGCTTGCCGGACAGCACGGCGGCAAGCCCCACCGCCCCGCCAGGCTCGACCACCAGCTTGAGCACGGAGAAGGCGTAGGCCATGGCCTGCGCCACCTCCTCATCGGTTACGGCGAAGCCGCCGGCCAACAGTGCCTTGTGAATCGGGAAGGTCAGCTCGCCCGGCGTCGGTGCCATCAGCGCGTCGCAGAAGGAGCGCGCGTCCGGCGCGTTGCGCACGCGCTCGCCAGCCTTCAGCGAGCGGGCAAGGTCATCGAGGCCGGCCGGCTCGACGCTGTAGACCTCGGTCTGCGGCGACAGGTGCTTCACCGCCGTGGCAACGCCGCCGAGCAGGCCGCCGCCGCTGCACGGCGCCAGCACGGCGTCGAGCGAGGCATCGAGGGCTTGCGCCTGCCGGGCCAGCTCAAGCCCGGCGGTGCCCTGCCCGGCGATGATGTGCGGGTCGTCGTAGGGCGGCACGGGGACGGCGCCGCGCTCCTCGGCGATGGCCTGGGCGATGCCCTCGCGGCTCTCGCGCCAGCGGTCGTACAGCCGCACCTCGGCGCCGTAGCCGCGGGTGTTGGCGATCTTCAGCTTGGGCGCGTCCTCAGGCATGACGATGGTGGCGTGCACGCCGAGCATCGCGGCGGCGGCGGCCACGCCCTGCGCGTGGTTGCCCGACGACCACGCCACGACCCCGGCGCGCCGCTGCGATTCGTCGAGCTGGCTCAGCCGGTTGTAGGCGCCGCGGAACTTGAACGAGCCGCTGACCTGCAGCGTCTCCGGCTTGAGCAGAACGCGCCCGCCGACACGCTCGTTGAGCTGGCGGTTCTCCAGCAGCGGCGTCACCACCGCCCTGCCGGCCAGCCGCCCCGCAGCGGCCTCGACATCGGCGAAGCCGATGGACAGCGTCCCGTCGTGCATGATCCCTCCCCCTTCTCCTTGGCGCGCCACTGTATAGCAC
>JAEYOB010000753.1 GCA_023412175.1 Pseudomonadota bacterium
AGGCCGGACAGCGCGACGACGGAGCAAAGGGCGCAACACGTGTGCGGCTGATGGTGCTCGGAGGCATCGGAGCTGCTGCTCTCCCTCGGCTGGGCACGGCAGATGCTCTCGCCATGCCCACCGAGAGCAGCCAACGCGTCGAACGCCGCCGGCAGCGCAAGAGCCTGCGAGAGCAGCAGGCACACCGCCACCAGCCACCCCAGGGGGCGGGCCGTTCTCCGGTGTTGCGTGGCGCTGCCCATCGATTGTCCCGCGTCTTACGGTGCCGCGCCGTTGCTCTAGCCGGATACCGCATCTTCCAAATTGATTTGGGTCAAAGGGATCAACCAAGCCGCGTATGGCCTGCAAGCCGACGGCCTTCCTGGCTTCGGACGGCATCGCGGATTGCGGCGCGTTGCCGCGCCGCCTGTGCGGACCTCTATGCGGATGCCCCCTGAGCAAGCGCCGGCTTCCGGCTGACGGTGATCCCCAGCGTCTTGATGCGGGACGCCAGGGTGGTCGGGCGCAGGCCCAGGAGTTCCGCGGCGCCGCCGGCACCCGAGACCTTGCCGCCGGCCTGCTCCAGCGCCGCCAGGATGTTGGTGCGCTCGCGCTCGCGGCGCTCCCGCTCGGTTTCCACGGGCGCCGCCGTTGCCGCCGCCGAACCCGGCAGTGCCGAACCCGCACAGGGCTCGGCCATCGGCAGGTCGATGCGGATCCGCCCGTTGCGGGCGAGGATGGCCGCCCGCTCGATCACGTTCTGCAGTTCGCGGACGTTGCCCGGCCAATGATAGGCGGTGAGCCGGCGAGCCTCGCCCTCGCTCAGCGTCGCCTCGCCGACGTCGAGCTTGCGGCTGGCGTCGCGCAGGAAGTGCGCGGCAAGAAGCGGGATGTCCTCCGGCCGCTCCCGCAGAGGCGGCGATTCGATGGGGAACACGTTGAGCCGGAAATACAGGTCCTGGCGGAACTGCCCGCGCTCGACCTCGGCGCGCAGGTTGCGGTTGGTGGCGGCGACGATGCGCACGTCCACCTTGCGGGTGCGCTCCTCGCCGACCCGTTCGAACTGGCCTTCCTGGAGCACCCGGAGCAGCTTGCTCTGCAACTCGATGGGGATCTCGCCGACCTCGTCGAGGAACAGGGTGCCGCCGTCCGCCAGTTCGAAGCGGCCGACGCGGTCCCGCAACGCTCCGGTGAAGGCGCCCTTGGCGTGGCCGAAGAACTCGCTCTCGAACAGCTCGCGCGGGATCGCCGCGCAGTTCACCCGGATCAGCGGCCGGCCGCTGCGTTTGCTGGCGTCATGGATGGCGCGGGCGATCAGTTCCTTGCCGGTGCCGGACTCGCCGGTAACCAGCACCGAGGCCTCGGTCGGCGCAACGAGATCCACCTGTTGCAGGATCTGACGGATCGCCGCGCTGCGCCCGATGACCCCGCGGTGGTTCCGGCTGATGCGGATTTCCTCCTGCAGGTAGGCGTTCTCCAGTTCCAGCCGCTCGCGCAGGCGGTCCACCTCGGCCAGGGCGGCGCGCAGCCGCTCGTCCGCCTCGCGGCGCTCGGTGATGTCGCGGAACACGATGACCGCGCCGACCACCACGGCGCCGACGCGGATCGGCGTGCTGGTGTACTCCACCCACACCGGCCGGCCGTCGCGCCGCCAGAACACCTCGTCCGATACCCGCTGCACCCGGCCGTCGCGGAAGGCGGCGTAGATCGGGCATTCGTGGTCGGGGTAGGGCGCGCCGTCGGACCGGCGGTGATGGACCATTGAGTGCATGTCCCTGCCCAGCATCTCCGCCGCCGACCAGCCGAGGATCCGCTCGGCGGCGGCGTTCACGAAGGTCGTCTTGCCCTCCGCGTTGACGCCGTACACCCCTTCGCCGGCGGCCTGGAGGATAAGCTGGCTTTCGCGTTCGATGTTCTGGAACACGCGCTCCACCCGCCGCCATTCGCCGATGCCGTCGCTGAGGTACAGTTCGGCCTCCGCATCGACGTCGCGCCGCCGGTGGGCGTCCAGGTCGCAGAGGGTCAGCAGCAGCAACGGGCCCTCCGGTCCCGGTAGGAGGCTGCCGGCGTACTCCAGGCGCAGTTCCGCCCCCGCCGCGTGCCGGGCGGCGAGGCCGCGCGTCCAGTACGCGCCCTTGCTCAGAACCGCCTCGGTGAAGACGAGCAGCGCCGGCTCCCGGCCGCGATGCAGGTCGGTGATGGGGATGCTGCGCAGCAGGTCGCGGTCGTAGCCGAGCAGGCGGCAGGCCGCCGGGTTGGCGTCGAGGATGCGGCCCGTGCCGGGATCGACGACGAGGCTCGCCTCCAGGCCATGCTCGAACGCCGGCCCGTAGCCGGTGCGCTGCGCAAGCTTCCCTCCGCCGTCCGCCATCGTTCCGTCTCCACTCACGAGGTTTCGTGATTTTGGTGACGATTTTTCGCGATTTACGGGATTTCGTCAACCGCGAACCCAACGGCAAACCGCTCAGATGCAGGGTGGAGGCGGTTGGTACGCCGCTTGCTGTAGGGGAGGGCAATGGACGCCAGGGCGCGTCGACACGCTGGGAGAGGCATGATGGCTACCTTCGACGATCCCTTCGATCCTTCCCGCCGCCTGACGCGCGCCGGCTGCTCCTGCGGGCGCCACGCGTCGGAGGCCGAGCACGACGCCGCGGCGGTCCTCGACGGTGACGACGCGCGGCTGAAGCG
>JAEYOB010000766.1 GCA_023412175.1 Pseudomonadota bacterium
CTCCTGCCCCGCTCCGCGCACCCGGTCGGTCAGAGTCAGGACGCGGTCGGCAAAGGCGGCGTTGCCGCCGCGGGCCGGATCGATGAGGATGAGAAGCTGACCGGTGCACGGCGTCTCGGCGCCCGGATGGGCCGACCAATCCACTTCGAAGGAGAAGCGGCCGCCGGTCAGCGCCGCCGACAGCACCTCGATCAGGAAGGCGATGGACGAGCCCTTGTGGCCGCCGAAGGGCAGCAGCGCGCCGCCGTCCAGCACCGCCTTCGGGTCGGTTGTCGGGTTGCCGTCGCGGTCCACCCCGTAGCCCGGCGGCAGGTCATGCCCCTCGCGGGCGGCGATGCGCACGTCCCCGTTGGCCATGGAGCTGGCCGCCTGATCGAAGACGATGGGTTCGCCGCCGGCGCAGGGCGTGGCGAAGGCCATGGGGTTGGTGCCGTACACCGCCGAACGACCGCCGTGCGGCACCACGCAGGCGAAGCTGTTGACGACCGACAGCGCCACCAGCCCTTCGCGCGCGAAGGGCTCCACATCCGGCCACAGCGCGCTGAAATGATGGGAATTGCGGATCGCCAGCAGGGCCATGCCGCCGGCCCGGACCATCTCCATCAGCCGCGGTTGCGCCGCCAGCAGGGCGGGCTGTGCGAAGCCGTTGGCGGCGTCCACCCGCAGGAAGGCGGGGCCGACCTCCTCCACCCTGGGCACCGCCTTGCCGTCCGCCCAGCCGCTCTTCAGCGATCCGACATAGCCCGGGATACGGAACACGCCGTGGCTGAAGGAGCCGTCGCGCTCGCAGCCCGCGCAGTTCTCGGCGAGGATCCGGGCCACAGCCTCCGAACAGCCGTGGCGCTCGAAGATGCGCGCCAGCAGGGCCACCAGTTCATCGTAGGGGATCAGGGTTTCGCCGGTCGGGGAGAGATCGGTCATGGCTCGGCACCGTCGATGGATTAGAGGAGGCTGCGGGGATGCCCGGCCCGGAAGGGGGGCGAGCGGCACGGAGGTCGGCCGTCCGGCGGCGAACTCGGCGACTAGTTCGCCTGTCACGGCGGCAAGCGTCAAGCCCAGATGCTGGTGACCGAGGTGATGTGGTGGACGGCCCTTTCACCAAATGTCGGTGAAACATGGATGCACCCGGCCAACCGTCAACACGGGGAGGCCGCCGCGCAGGCGGCGTTGCGGGTCCGCAGCCCGCACGGCGAGCAGGATCGCGCGGGCCGTGCGGCGGGGAGAGGCGCTGGAACGGTTCCGGGGCCAACACCTCTCCCGATGACCCTCCCCTACCGGCTCCGCAATTCGACGACGCCGCCGGCCGCTTCGACCAGGAGGTGGCGCTGCACCTTCTGCGTTGCCGTCTTGGGGATCTCCTCCCGGGTCTCCACGTAGCGCGGAATCATGTAATCCGGGATCCGACCCTTCAGAAACACAGGGAGGTCGGCCGCGTCGAAGCCGGGACGCGGGACGATGACCGCCTTGATCTCCTCTCCCATGATGTCGTCCGGCACGCCGACGACGGCGCAGTCGGCGACGTTCGGATGCTTGAGCAGCGCAAGCTCGATCTCGACCGGTGCGATCATTTCACCGGCACGGCGGATCAATTCCTTCATGCGGCCGTCGAAGTGAAGGAAGCCGTCCTCGTCGAAGAAGCCGCGGTCGCCGGTGTGGAACCACAGGTTCGACGTCGCCGCCGCCATCGCCTCCGGCTTCTTCCAATAGCCGTCGAACATCAGGAAGGAGCGGTTCGGGCGCACGACGATCTCCCCCTTGCCGCCCGGCGGCAACGCCACGTCGTCGGCGTCCACCACCCGCACCTCCACATCGGGACGCGGCGCGCCGACCGACCCGAACCTGTTCCTGGCCGGGGTGTTCATGGTCACCCAGCCGCCGGTCTCGGTCATCCCGTACAACTCGCGCACGGAAATACCCAACCGTTCCTCCACGTCGCGCCAGACCGCTGGCGGCGCGCCGCCCCCCACCGCCCAGCGCAGCCCATGGTCGCGGTCGGCGGATTGCAGGCGTTTGCACAGGATGGCGAGCACGGTGCCGACATAGGTGAACCCCGTGGCCCCATAGCGCCGCGCATCCTCCAGGAGGCCAGAGGCCGAGAAGCGCGGAAGCAACACCAGCGACGCACCGACGTGCAGCGACGACATCACCGCGTACATCTGGGGATTGGCGTGGAAGAGCGGCAGGAACACCAGGATGCGGTCGGCCTCCGTCAGTTCCAGCGACGCCGCCATGTGCTGCCCCGCGATCTCATAGCAGGCGTTGGGGATCACCGCCCCCTTTGGCAGGCCGGTCGTCCCGGAGGTGTAGAGGATCGCGTTCGGTGTCCGTCCCGCCAGCGACAGGCGCGCGCGCGGTGATGGGGCCACGTCGGGCAACGTTTCGAAGCCGTCGTCGAGGGGAATCACCGGAAGTGCCGTCCCCTCCACGTTCGCCAGGAACGGCTCCTCCGCGACGAGCAGGCAGGCGTCGCTCTGCTCCAGCAGATAACGCAGCCCTTCGCCCACCAGGGCGGTGTTGATCGGAACGGTGATGGCGCCGAGTTCCGACAGGGCGAACCAGACGACGAGGAAACCCGGACGGTTGCCGGCCAGCAGCGCCACGGTCTGCCCCGCGGCGATCCCGTTCGCGGCGAAGCGGGCGACCGCCGAATCCACCATGGCGGCCATGGCGCCGTAGGTGATCGTGCGGTCGCCGAACAACAGGAAGGGCCGTTCCGGCGTGGCGGCGGCGCGGGCGTAGAGCGCGTCCGCGATCATGGCATCCCCCCGGTCTTGGACCCAGCCACCAGCTTCTGGGCCACCAGCTTTTGGAGGTGCTTCGCGATGGTGTTCTTCAGGATCTCAGAAGACCCGCCGGCGATCTCGTAGGCCTTGGCATCGCGCAGGTAGCGGCCGAAGCGGGCCGATTCCATCACGCCGTAGGCACCGCAGATCTGAACCGCGCGCGCCGCGGTTTCGGTCGCGACCCGGCTGGCGAGCAGCTTCGCCTCGCTGCCGAACCGGGCGATGTCGTCGTGGCGGTCGAGCGCCCTGGCCGCGGCATAAGTCAGCAGGCGCGCGGCGTCGATCTCCGCCAGCATGTCGGCGAAGTACCACTGGATCCCCTGGAAATCCAAGACGGTGCGGTCGAAGGCCGTGCGGCGCGCGGCGAAGTCCAGTGCGCCGTCGAAGGCCGCCCGCGCGATGCCGAGACTGATGGCGGCGGCCATGGTGCGGGAGTAGTCCAGCGTCGTCACCGCCAGCCGGACCCCCTTGCCCTCCTCGCCGATCATGTGGTCGAGCGGCACCGCCACCCGGTCCAGCACCAGATCGACGTGCGGGCCGTTGCGCAGACCGAAGGTGGCGGCGTTGGGGCCGACCTCGGTGCTCACCCCCTCCATGCCGCGGCGGACGAAGAAGACCGAGACGCCGACGGGCGTCTCCGCCAGGATCACATACGCCTCTGCGGCCGAGCCGGAGGTGATGAAGGACTTTCGCCCGGTCAGGACCCAGCGGTCGCCCTCTCGCACGGCCTTGGTGTCGAGGTGGCGGATGTCGCTGCCGTGGCTCGCCTCGGTCAGGGCGTAGGACGTGACCAGCCCCTGTGAGAATTCCGGCAGGACGGCCGCCTTCAGGCTGTCAGCGGCGAACAGGCGGATGATCGTCTGCGCCTGCAGGATGGTAATGAGGCTGATCCCGACCGCGGCGCTGGCGTAGGACGCTTCCTCGAACACCGCAGCGCAATGGGCGAAGCCCAGGCCCATGCCACCGACCTCCGCGGGCAGCGTCAGGCTGTTGTAGCCGTGACGTGCCAAGGCCTTGATCGCCGCCTCGGGGTACACGTCGTCACGGTCGATGGCGTCGGCGTCGGGTTCCACATGCTCCGCGATCGTGCGGCGCAACGGTTCCAGAAACTCCGGCTCCACCAAGTCTGTCCACAGCGGCATCGTCTCCATCCCTTCTCGTTCCACGGCGCGCGGATAAACCACAAACGCTTTGTGGTTAGTTTGCCCAATTAACATTCTTGATTGACACGCTTGGTTATATAGGTATGGTGCCGATATATCGGCTCGATATCAACAATATCCCGCTCTGCGGTGCACAGCCCGAGGAGGAGCCCCCGATGAAACTGACCGACGCCCAACTGGCCGAATACGAGGATCGCGGATTCCTGGTGTTCCCCGACCTCGTCTCACGCGAGGAGGTCGAAATCCTGCGCCGGGACCTGCACCGGGTCGCCGGGACCGACGCGGAAGGCGTGATCAAGGAGAAGAGCGGCACCGTCCGCTCGGTGTTCCGCGTCCACGATCCGAACGGCCCGACAGCGTCACCGCCGTTCCAGGCGCTGGCGACGCTGCCGCGCGTCATGGAGCCGGCCCGGCAGGTCCTGAAGGACGATCCGGTGTATGTCTACCACACGAAATGCAACCTGAAGGACGCCATCGACGGCGCCATCTGGCAGTGGCACCAGGACTACGGATACTGGCAGACCGATGGCGTCCCGCGCCCGGACATGACCACCTCGCTGCTGATGCTGGACGAGGCGACCGAGATCGGGGGCTGCCTGTACTTCATTCCCGGCAGCCACAAGCTGGGCCGGCTCGACCCGGTGCTGGACGAAACCACCACCTCCTACAAGCTGTGGACGGTCCCCAAGCAGCAGGTCATCGACATCATGACCTCGTTCGGCGATCCGGTGGCGATCACCGGCAAGCCGGGCACCGTGGTGCTGTTCCACCCGAACATCATCCACGGCTCGGGCCACAACATGTCACGGCATTCCCGCTGGCACATCTACACCGTCTACAATCAGGTCTCCAACCGCCCGGCCGCGGTCGAGAACCCCCGCCCCGCCTGGGTGGTGTCGCGCGACCACACGCCGCTCGACGTCGGCCCCGACGACGGGATCCTGCGGTCGGCCGTGCCGGCCGGCGCCCAAGCGGCCGAGTGACCGTGATGGGTCTTCAGTTCCGGGCGGCGGTCCTCCGGACGGTCGGAGCCCCCCTGTCCATAGAACGCCTCGGCATCGCTCCGCTGGAACCGACCGACGTGCTGATCCGCATGCACGCCGCCGGCCTGTGCCACACGGACCGCGAAGCGATGACCGGCGCCTTTGCCGTCCCCGTCCCCGTCGTTCTGGGGCACGAG
>JAEYOB010000829.1 GCA_023412175.1 Pseudomonadota bacterium
GCCATCGGCGGGGCCCTTCGCGTTTCGGAAGTCCGTTTCCGGTGTCCGGTCACGCCGCCTTAATCGATACCAGGAAGCGCTGCACCTCGTCGCGCAGGGTGACGAAACGCTGCTGGAGCATCTTCGCCACCTCCACCGACTGGCGCGCCGCCCCCGCCACCTCGGCCGAAGCGCCGGACGCCACGCCGATGCTTTGCGTCACCGTCTCCGCCTCCTGCGCCACCGAGCGCACCTGATTGGCGATCTCGCCAGTCGCCCCCAACTGCTGCTCGACCGCCGCTGCGATGTCGGAGGAGCGCTGACTCAGCGTGCCGATGGTGTCGGTGATGGCGCCAATGGCACTCACCGCATCGTGCGTCACCGCCTGGATGGCACCGATCTGGCCGGCGATGTCCTCGGTCGCCTTGGCGGTCTGGCTGGCGAGGTTCTTCACCTCCTGCGCCACCACGGCGAAGCCCTTGCCCGCCTCGCCGGCACGCGCCGCCTCGATGGTGGCGTTGAGCGCCAGCAGATTGGTCTGACCGGCGATATCCTGGATGAGGCTGGTGATCTCGCCGATCTTGGCGGCCGAGGTCGCCAGCGCCTCCACCGTCTCGCGGCTGGCGCGCGCCCGTTCGATGGCCTGACCGGAGATGGCCACCGATTGGTTGACGCTCTCGGCGATGGCGCGGATGGAGCGGGTCAGCTCGTCGGCGGCGGCACGCGCGGCCTGCACGCTGCGCGCCGCGCCATCCGCAGCGCCGGCCACGGTGGCGTTGCACTGGTCGGCGCGCAATGCGCTGTCCAGCATGGTGCCGGCGCTGCCCTGCATCTGCGAGGCGGCGGCGGAGGCTTCCTGCACCATGGACTGCATACGGCTGTCGAAGCCGCCGGCCATCTCGGCCAGACGCTCGGCGCGCTTCACCTCCTCGGCCTGCCGGGCCAGCTTCTCGGCCTCCAGCTGCTGACGGTGGGCGGCGTTCCCGCGCAGCACGTCGATGGCGCGCGCCATGGCGCCCACCTCGTCGCGCCTCTCCAGTGCCGGAACGGTGATGCCGTAGTCGCCCTCGGCCAGCCTCCCGACGATGCCGGTGATCTGCGACAGCGGCCGGGTGATGGTTGAGACGACAAGGTACAGCACGCCCATGATCGCCAGGAACGCCGCAGCCCCGCCCAGCACAGCCACCCAGGCATCCTCGGCGATGCGCGCCTCGACGCGGTCGGTGCGCAGGCGGAGCACATATTCGCCCAAAACCTTCTGCTGGCCGCCCTGCCCACCGAGGATCGGCACCGCCACCTCGACGTAGCCGGCACCGGCGCGGATGTCGCCGTCCTCTGCCAGCACCTTGCCCTTGTCGTCACGGACGATGCCGGCGCGGTAGTCGGGGTCGCTCGACGGCGCCCGGGCAACCTGCTTGACCTGTTCGAAGTCATAATCGAACAGCGGGATACCGGCCGCACGCGCCTGAAGCGCCGCGATCATCCGCGCCCGTGCCGACAGCGCCGCGTGCGCCTCGGTCGTGGCGCCGTGCACGCTCACCGCGATGGCAACGGCCTGATAGACGAGGAACACCCCACCGATCAGCACCAGCGCCCGCATCCTCAGGCTGAGGCCGCCGAGCACGCCGCCGCCCATCCCGCCCTTCGTCATGACCATGCTCCCCAAGAGAATGAGACCGGTTCCCGCCGGAACCGGCGTCTGCCATCACTGCACCGCGCCGGCGGCCTTGAGCTTCGCGTAGCCGGCTTCCAGCTTCGCCAGCAGCGCCTCGGCGTCCGGCGTCTTCCGGGAGACAACGAAGTAGACGTCGATGGCCGAGATCGGCGTCGCCTTCAGTTCGGGAAGGGGCTTCCCGCCCAGTGCCTGCTGCATGGGCAGCGTGTATTGCAGCAGCACCGGCGCGCGGCCGGCCTGCAGCAGGTTCAGCGCCTGTTCAGCGGTGCGCGCCTCGACGAGCATCACTTTGTTGGCGGGGTCCTCCATCCACGGGCGCCAGCCGCCGTAGCTGTAGCCGGTCAGCACCACCGCCGCCTTGCCGGCCAGATCCTCCTTCGCCTTCACCGCCGGAGCCTCTCCCAGGGCGTAGGCGTTCAGCTCGATCCTGCCGATGGGCGCGGCGCTGGCCAGGGTCGTTCCCTCGAAGTCCTTGACGCTCTTGACCCCCAGGAAGACCTGGAACTCGCCTTCCGGCAACCCGCTGAAGATGCGGCGCGCCGGAGCGGACTCGGCCTTGTAGGCGATGCCCTGGTCGCCAGCGACCTTCTCCATCATCTCGATCAGGCTGCCCCTGGCCTTGCCACTCTCGGTGTAGGTGTAGGGCGGGAACTCGACGTAGCCGACCTTGAGCGGGTCAGCCCCGGCCGCCCCCGCGACCATTGCCGCCGCCATCACACCGGCCACCGCCATCGCCCTGCACGCCTTCCATGGCGTCGAAGCACCCATACGCACCTCCCATGAGTCCAAATCCGTGTTTTTTCGCCGCAAACCATCTCATGATGCTTACGACGGCGGCAACAGTAGCTCTCTATTGTTGAATTGTTATGTCGAAATGCTAACCAACGAGACGGATTGCAGCCTGCGCCACACCGATCTACCCTGGCGGCTCAATCCGGCTTTCCGAGGCGCACCGCGTGTCCGAATTCGTCCCCTCCGCCTGCCCGCACGACTGCCCCAGCACCTGCGCGCTGGAGGTCGAACGCATCGATCCGGGGTCGAAGGGCCGCCCGGGGCGCATCGGCAAGGTGCGCGGGGCGGCTGACAACAGCTATACGGCCGGCGTGATCTGCGCCAAGGTCAGCCGCTACGCCGAGCGGCTGCACGGTCCCGACCGCATCCTCAGACCGCTCCTGCGCACCGGCCCCAAGGGCGCCGGCCAATGGCGGGAGATCGGCTGGGAGGAGGCGCTGGACCGCGTCGCCGACAAGTTCCTGGAGGCCGAGCGGCGCTACGGGCCGGAAGCGGTGTGGCCGTACTTCTATGCCGGCACCATGGGGCTGGTGCAGCGCGGCTCGATCCAGCGGCTGCGGCACGCCAAGGGCTATTCCCGGCAGATCAGCAGCGTCTGCGACACGCCCGCCAACATGGGCTGGATGGCCGGCTACGGCGACATCCGCGGCGCCGACCCGCGCGAGATGGCGGAGAGCGACCTGATCGTCAACTGGGGCGGCAACCCGGTCGCCACCCAGGTCAACGTCATGACCCACGTGGCGCGGGCGCGGAAGGCGCGCGGCGCCAAGCTGGTCACCATCGACCCCTATCGCAACGGCACGGCGGAGGTCTCCGACCTGCACCTGATGCTGCGACCGGGCACCGACGGAGCGCTGGCCTGCGCCGTCATGCACGTGCTGTTCAAGGAGGGCTTTGCCGACCGCGCCTACCTCGCGCGCTACGCCGCCGGAACGGAGCGGCTGGAGGAGCATCTGGCCACCCGCACCCCGGAGTGGGCGGCGGCCATCAACGGGCTGACCGTAGACGAGATCGTCGGCTTCGCGCGGCTGTACGGCGCGACCAAGCGCAGCTACCTGCGCATGGGCTACGGCCTGACGCGGGCGCACAACGGGGCGGCGCAGATGCACGCGGCATCCTGCCTGCCGGTGGTCACCGGCGCGTGGCAGCACCGCGGCGGCGGCGGGCTGTACTGCTCCTCGGGAATCTACCACATCGACCGCACGCTGGCCGAAGGGCTTGACCGCCTGGACAAGAGCGTCCGCGGCTTCGACCAGTCGCGCATCGGCGCCGTGCTGACCGGCGAGGACATCCAGGGCGGCCCGCCGGTGACGGCGATGCTGGTGCAGAACACCAACCCCGCCGCGATCTGCCCTGACCTTACCAAGGTGATCGCCGGGCTGAAGCGCGACGACCTGTTCGTCGCCGTGCACGAGCAGGTGATGACCGACACGGCTGCGCTGGCCGACCTCGTGCTGCCGGCCACCATGTTCCTGGAGCACGACGACATCTACCGCGGCGGCGGCCAGAGCCATATCCTGATCGGCCGCAAGGTGGTCGAGCCGCAGGGCGAGGCGCGCGAGAACCACTGGGTCAACAGCGAGATCGCCAAGCGCGTCGGCGCCGAGCATCCGGGCTTCGGCATGACGGCGTGGGAGATCATCGACGCCATGCTGGCATCCTCGAACCTGCCGGACGCCGCGACGCTGGCCACGGACCGCTGGTACGACGCCCAGCCGGACTTCGAGACCTCGCATTTCCTGACCGGCTTCGCCTGGCCGGACGGCCGCTTCCGCTTCGCGCCGGACTGGGCGGCGCTCGGCCCCTACAGCGGCTGCCCGGAACTGCCCGACCACATGCCGCCGGGCCGCGGCATGGACGACGAGCACCCGTTCCGCCTGTTCACTCCCCCGGCCCGCCAGTTCCTCAACTCATCCTTCACCGAAACGGCGACGTCGCAGGCGCGCGAGAAGCGCCCGAC
>JAEYOB010000842.1 GCA_023412175.1 Pseudomonadota bacterium
GTGCTAGCCCGCCAAGAGGCGGCCCGGCGCGGTGCCGACGACGCGCTGCTGCTGAACACGGCCGGGCGGGTGGCAGAGGCCTCGGCCGCCAATCTCTTCCTGGTGGTCGATGGGATCCTGGTGACGCCACCGGTGAGCGACGGCGCCCTGCCCGGCGTGATGCGTGCCGTGGTCATGGAGGCGGTCGCGGTGGCGGAACGGCCGGTGACGGTCGCGGATCTGGCGCGGGCGGGAGAGGCGTTTCTCACCAGCAGCCTCGGCGTGCGGCCGGTGGTGGCGGTGAATGGGCGGACGATGGCGACAGGGACGCGGACGGCGGAGGTCGCAGCGGTGTTGTGAACCGTTACGCCGCCTCGCCGTAGTACAGCATCGCCGTGTGCCGGGCCTCGGCGAAGAACAGCCAGCGTTCGGTGAGCACGCCGACACCGGCGCTGAGCACCGCCAGCACCGCCGCCATCCCCGCAAGCACCGGCGGCAGCCACGGCGTCGCCACGCTCAGCAGCAGCGGCCCGGCGAACAGCGTCAGATGCGCGATGCGGCGCAGCTTGGCGGCGTGCGCGCGGGCGACCTGAAAGCCCAGCTCGCGCATCAGGAAGTTCTCCTCCGTGTGCGGCTTCTCCAGCAGATGGACGGGGCCGAACCGGTTCAGGCCGGTGGCGGCGCCCAGGTCGTGGACCGGCCGCGCGGTGTCGATCTCGCGCCAGTACGCCGTCTTGACCAGCCATCCGGCCGCCGTCAGCGCCGCCGCGATCCAGCCGATGCCCGGCCAGCCGCCGCCCCACAGATGCCCGAGCGCCGCCAGCAGCAGCGCCCCGGTCATCGGCGCCAGCACGAGGTAGGCCGGCGGCACCCAGCCGCTGTTCCATTGCCGGACGGCGCGCAGGCTGGCGTAGATCATCGACGTGGCCCACACCGTCGCCAGCGCCAACGCGGCGCTCGCCACGCCCAGCGCTGCCGACAGCCCGCGCGGCGCATCGAGCAGGACCGCCAGCCCGAACAGCACGGCCGGCACGAAGGTGACGAGCGCCAGCACGCCCTCGCGCGACAGCCAGGAGGAGCGCCACTGGCTCAGCGCCCGCCACGCCCGTTCGGGGTGCGTCAGGTGGAAGGTGGAGGACAGCAGCCCGCCGGTGACCAGCGCCAGGGCGAGGCCCAGCGCCGTCAGAGTGAACCATCCCCCTTCCGCCAGCAGGCCGGCGGGGGCGAGGAGTCCGACCAGCGCCAGCAGGCCGTACCCGGCGCCGGAGGCGGTGGTGAAGAAGATGACGGAATAAGCGGGATGCATGTCAGCGCGTCAGCATCGTGTCGATCCAGCGCAGGAAGCGGCCGCCGCCATGGCTTGCCTTTGCCAGCGCCGCGCCCTCGGCGCGCCGGCCCGGCCGCGGCGGCAGGTAGGTGCCGGTCGGCTGCTGGCCGAGCGCCTCCATCAGCCGGAAGCCGCCGCGCTCGGCGCTGAGCTTCGACACCGTCGAATTCGGGTCGTTGTAGTCGCCGAAGTGGCGGGCCTTGCTCGGGCAGGCGAGGACGCAGGCGGGCTGGCGCTCCTCCTCCAGCAGGGTCTCGTTGTAGATGCGGTCGATGCACAGCGTGCATTTCTTCATGGTGCCGTCCACCTCGTCCAGCTCGCGTGCGCCGTAGGGGCAGGCCCAGGCGCACAGCTTGCAGCCGATGCATTTGTCGTAATCGACCAGCACGACGCCATCCTCGGCGCGCTTGTAGGAGGCGCCGGTGGGGCAGACGGTGACGCAGTCCGGCGTCTCGCAGTGGAAGCAGTTCTTGGGGAAGTGCACAGTGCGCCCGCCCTCCCCCTCGCCCGCCTCGTAGCTGAAGACGCGATTCGCCCAGGCGCCGCGCTGCCCGGCCTGATAGGCGTTGACGTCGCCCAGCGGCGCCGGGTTGCCGCCGGCGTTCCATTCCTTGCAGCTCGTCACGCAGGCGTGGCAGCCCACGCAGGTGTCCAGGTCGATGGCGAGCGCCAGCCGCTTCGGCCCGCGGTCTTCCGGCAGGCTCGTCATAGGCGGCTCCGTACGGTGGGGGCCTCGGGCAGGCCGGGGGCGCGGGCGATGGGCGCGAACTGGGGTTCCGACACCGACACCGACGCCTCCGCCACCTTCTCGATGCGCACGCGCAGGTCGAACCACGCCGCCTGCCCGGTGATGGGGTCCGAGTTGGGCAGCTCGGCCCCCGGCAGCCGCTCGGAGATCAGGTGGTTGAGCAGGAAGCCCTGCGCCGCCTCCGGTGCATCGGGGGCGAGGTTCCAGGCGCCGGCGCGCTTGCCGATGGCGTTCCAGGTCCATACCGTGTCGGGGTTGACGCCGTCCATCAGCTTGATCCGCACGGTGATCGCGCCGTTGTGGCTGGTGACACGCACCCAGTCGCCATCCTCCAGCCCGAGGCGCCGGCCGGTGCCGGTGTTCACGTACAGCCGGTTCTGCCCGACGATCTGGCGCAGCCACGCGTTCTGCGAGTGCCAGGAATGGTACATGATCATCGGCCGCTGGGTCAGCGCGTGCAGCGGGAAATCCTTCCCGTCCACCATCGCCCCCTCGAAGGGCGGGTACCAGACGGGGAGCGGATCGAAGGCCGCGCGGACGCGCTCGCGCAGATGTTCGGGCGGCCGCACCGGCCCATGCCCCTGCGCCGCGAGCCGGAACTTCTGCAACGGCTCCGACCAGAGCTGCATGACCATCGGCTTGGGCTCGGCGATGAAGCCCATATGGACGGCGAAGTCCAGATAGTCGCGGTTGGCGAACTTGTAGAACCGCTGCCCCGGCTCCAGCTCGTGCGCCCAGAAGCCGCCGTTGGCGATGTAGGCCTGGAGCTGGCCGGGGTTCGGCCGCCCGCGCCCGACGCAGTCGCCCTCCGGCCCGCGCCAGCCGGCCAGCGGCCCGATGCCGGGCGAACGTTCGTGGTTGACGATGTAGTCGGCGTAGTCCCTGTACTTCGGCGCGCCGGCCTCGGTGACCATGCCCGGCAGGCCGAGCCGGGCGCCCAGGTCCAGCAGCACGGTCTGGAACGCCCGCACGTCGCGGTCCGGCTCCACCACCGGCTGGCGGATGGCGTCGGCCGGCCCGTCGGCCGAGCAGATCGGCCGGTCGAGCAGCGAGATGCAGTCCCAGCGCTCCAGATAGGTGGTGTCCGGCAGCACGAGGTCGGAATTGGCCACCATCTCCGAGAAGAAGGCGTCGGAATAGATGATGCGCGGGATGCGGTACTCGCCGGTCGCCGGGTCGGTGTCGGTCAGCATCTCCATGGTGCGGGCCGTGTTCATCGACGAGTTCCAGCTCATGTTCGCCATGTAGAGGAACAGCGTGTCGATGGGGTACGGGTCGCCCTTCCAGGCGTTGGCGATCACCATGTGCATGGCGCCGTGGGCGGCGATCGGCGCTTCCCACGAATAGGCCTTGTCGATGCGGATCGGGGTGCCGTCCTCCTCCAGCAGCAGGTCCTCCGGCCCGGCCGGAAAGCCCAGCGGCATGCCGCCCAGGGGCTTGCCCGGCGCGGCGCCGCGGCCGGCCGGCTTCTGGCCGGGCGGGATCGGCTTCGGGAACGGCGGGCGGATGCGGAAGGCGCCCGGACAATCCACCGCCCCCAGCAGCAGTTGCAGCACATGGATGGCGCGGCAGGTGTGGAAGCCGTTGGTGTGGGCCGAGATGCCGCGCATGGCGTGCATCGCCACCGGCCGCCCCTTGGTCGTCGGGTGCCGCCGTCCGGCCCAGTCGATCCAGGGGATGTTCAGCTCGATGGCCTGCTCGAACGCCGCGTCGGCCAGTTCGGCCGCCAGCCGGCGGATGGTCGCCGCCGGCACGCCGCAGCGTTCCGCCCCCGCGTCGCGACTGTGGGCTGGGTCCATGTAGCGTTCGGCGAGAA
>JAEYOB010000004.1 GCA_023412175.1 Pseudomonadota bacterium
CGTGCGCCCTGGTCAGGGTGGCGATGAAGCCGGCTCTGATTGATGGCGGGATCTTCAATGTCGCCGGGCCGGTGCGCGGGCTGCACGAGACGATGAGCGTGCTGACGCAGACCGTCAGAGAGCAGTGCCTCGCCACGCCCGAGTTGCACCTGTGCAGTGGTCCGCCCGCACGGACGCCGCCGATGAGTTCCGATGCGTTCATGCGGCGCTATGGGCCGCTTGATCATCCGAGCGATGCCAACCTGTTCCAACAGCTTGTGGAATTCCTTGTCAAACGGCTTCAGGAACAGTCCTTCCGCAAACTCGACAATGCTGGCGAAATGCGCCGACGTGAGTGATGGCAGAGGCACCGTCAAGGTGTCGGCAGCCTGCCGAGCTACGGGCGGACTGGTGGCGCTGACGGGGCAATAATCGCGTCTTATACCGACGGCGCCTGAAGGCTTCCATTGAGGCGGTGGCGTTCCACCTGTCTGAGGATGGGCAGCAAGGTTCACCTGGTTCATCACCTTGAGGCCGATGAGTTGCATCGGCTCTACAAGGAAGCGAAGGATGCGACGGAGCGGACGCACCTTCAGATCATCTGGTTGCTGACCAGCGGGCGCTCGGCCCAGTTCGCCGCCGAGGTGACGGGATACACGCCGCGTTGGATCAGCGTTCTCGTGGGGCGCTACAACGAGGCCGGGGTTGCGGGGCTGGGCGACCAGCGCCAGTTCAACCCCGGCGCCCGACCACTGCTCGACGCAAACCAGCAGCACCGCCTGAGGGATAGCCTGGACGCTCCGCCACCCGACCACGGCTTGTGGACGGGCCGCACGGTCGCCCAGTGGATCGTCGGCATGCTGGGACGCTTGGTCTCCGCCCGGCGTGGCACCGAAGCCCTGCGGCGCCTCGGCTTCACCCGCCAAGTGCCACGCCCGCGCCATGCCGCAGCCGATCCCCTGGCCCAGGAGGTCTTCAAAGCCCGCTTCCGCCACCGCGTGCAGGCGCTCCAGCAGGAGGATCCCGACAGGCCGCTGGAGGTCTGGGCGATGGACGAGCACCGCGTCGGGCTCAAGCCGGTATTGCGCCGGGTCTGGGCACCGCGCGGCTGCCGCCCCGTCGCGCCTGGGCATCACCGCTTCGAGTGGATGTACGTCTACGGCTTCGTGCGCCCGAGCACCGGAGAGGTGGTGTGGTTCCTGGCCGACGGCGTCGGGGCCGCGCTGTTCAGCCGGATCCTCGCCGCGTTCGCCCGCGAGGTCGGGGCTGGGACGGACAAGCGCGTCCTGCTGGTGCTCGATGGGGCGGGCTGGCACGGCGCCGGCGAGGTGGAAATCCCGGAGGGCGTCACCCTGGAGTTCCTGCCCCGCTACTCACCCGAGCTGCAGCCGGCCGAGCGCCTGTGGCCGCTGACCAACGAGGCGATCGCCAACACCCATTTCGTTGATCTCACGGCCGTCGATCAGGCCCTCGCCGACCGTTGCTGCGCGCTGGCCAATGATCCCGAGCGCCTCAAGGCCATCACGTGGTTCCACTGGTGGCCGCAATTCGCATGAAACCCGATCAATGGAACTCTTCAGGCGCCGCCGGTATTAGAGCCTGTCCGAGAAGAAGTTGAATCGGATGAATCGGTTGTGATTCAAAGTCGCCTCCATGACGGAGGCCAGGATGTGGACAGCGGAGAACCGAGCCCGCCACGATCGCGGCGGGCTACGCTACCCGAGCGACCTGAACGATGAGGAATGGCGGCTGATCGAGCCGCTCATCCCGCCGGCGCGGCGGGGCGGGCGGCATCGCAGCATTGATCTTCGGGCGGTGCTGAACGGCGTGCTGTACGTGCTGGAGACGGGCTGCCAATGGCGCCTGAGGTGATGTGGTGGACGGCCCTTTCACCAAAAGCCGGTGAACAGCGTTGACCGTCGAAGAAACCACCTCATAGGAGCCGACCATGGGCGTGACGACAATCGGTCTGGATCTGGCGAAGAATGTTTTCCAGGTTCATGGCATCGACGGCGACGGGAAGGTTCTGGTCCGGCGGCAGTTACGACGGGGCGAGGTGCTGAAGTTCTTTCAAGGCCTGCCGGCGTGCCTGGTGGGGATGGAGGCGTGTGGCACGGCGCACCACTGGGCGCGGGAAATTGCGGCGCTGGGTCATACGGTGAAGTTGATGCCACCCGCCTACGTCAAACCGTACGTGAAACGGGGAAAGACCGACGCGGCGGATGCCGAGGCGATCTGCGAGGCGGTGACCCGACCGACGATGCGCTTCGTGGCGGTCAAGACCATCGATCAGCAGGCCGCCTTGATGCTCCACAAGACTCGGGACCTCTTGGTCCGGCAGCGGACGATGCTGATCAACGCCTTGCGCGGTCACCTCGCGGAATTCGGCATCATCGCTGCCAAAGGACCAAGCGGGACGAAGGCCGCCATCGAGGCTTTGCACGAGGCCCAGGATCGTCTGCCGGAACTGGCGCGACGGGCGCTGCACGGCCTCGTTGATCAGCTCCGCCTGCTCGGCGAGGAAATCGACCGGCTGGAGGCGCGTATTCTGGAGTGGCATCGCGCCAGCGACGTCAGCCGCCGTTTGGCGACGATCCCCGGCATTGGGCCGATCACCGCCAGCGCGATCGCCGCGGCAGTGCCGGACGGCTCACTGTTCCGGTCCGGCCGGCAGTTCGCCGCATGGCTCGGCCTGACGCCGAAGGCGCACAGCAGCGGCGGCAAGGATCGCCAGGTCGGCATCAGCAAGCAGGGCGACGGCTACCTCCGCCGGCTGCTGGTCGTTGGCGCCACGGCGGTCATGCGGTTGGCGCGCCAAGACAACGCGGCTCGATGCTGGGCGGCGAAGCTGCTGGAGCGCAAGCCGGCCAAACTCGCCGCCGTCGCCCTGGCCAACAAGACCGCGCGCATCGCCTGGGCGGGGTTGACGCGCGGCGGGACCTCCGCGGCGCCCACCGCCGCGTAGTCGAGGTTCTGCTCGGCAGCGGACCAGGGCCCTGCCGAGGCGGATGGCGTAAGGGTGGTGA
>JAEYOB010000120.1 GCA_023412175.1 Pseudomonadota bacterium
TCGGGCAGCGGCCCCGCCTACGTCTTCCTGCTGGCCGAGGCGCTCGCCGCCGCCGGCGAGGCCGCCGGCCTGCCCGCCGAACTGGCGCAGCGCCTGGCCCGCGCCACGGTGTCCGGTTCCGGAGAACTGCTGCACCAGTCCCCTGCCCCGGCGTCGCAACTGCGCGAGGCGGTCACCAGCCCCGGCGGCACCACCCGCGCCGCGCTCGACGTGCTGATGGCCCCCGACGGCATGACCGGGCTGATGACCCGCGCCGTGGCCGCCGCCGCGAAGCGGTCGAAGGAACTGGCGCAGTAAGGCGCCAGCGCCCTTCCTCTTGACGGAAACCCGCCCGCGGCGTAAACACCGCGGCTCATGCGTCCGCACCCCTGGAGGCGGGCGCTTTTCGTTTGAGGAGCACACCATGACCGAAGTTATCGCGCTCGCCGCCGAGGGGCGTGAGCGGGCCGGCAAGGGGACCGCCCGCCAGACCCGCCGCGACGGCCGCATTCCCGCCGTGATCTACGGTGGCAAGCAGGCCCCCATCACCATTTCGCTGGATCAGCGCGGCTTCACCCGCATCCTGCACCAGCCGGGCTTCTTCACCCACCTGTTCGACGTGACCGTCGATGGCGCCACGCACCGCGTGCTGCCGCGCGACGTGCAGTTCCACCCGGTCACCGACGTGCCGCTGCACGTGGACTTCCTGCGCGTCGCCGCCGACACCCGCATCACCGTCATGGTGCCGGTCGAGTTCGTGAACCAGGACAAGTCCGCCGGCCTCAAGAAGGGCGGCGTGCTGAACATCGTCCGTCACGAGATCGAGGTGACCGCCGTCGCCAACAACATTCCCGAGCAGATCACCGTGTCGTGCGAGGGCTTCGACGTCGGCGATTCGATCCACATCTCCTCGGTGACGCTGCCGGAAGGCGTGAAGCCGACCATCGACCGCGACTTCACAATCGCCACCATCGCCGCGCCGTCGGGCCTGAAGTCCGAGGCCGCCGAGGGCGAGGCCGCCGCGTCCTAAGAAAAAGGGTCAGCGAGAGGGTCCCGCCCTCTCGCGCTCTCCTGCCAAGGGCCACAGGGCCCTTGGAACCCATCTGGTAAAATTCAATGCTGCTGCTGGTCGGACTCGGCAATCCGGGTGCGGAATACGCGCGCAACCGACACAACATCGGCTTCATGGCGGTCGAGGAGATCGCCCGCCGTCACGGCTTCTCGCCCTGGAGAAAGCGCTTCCAGGGGCAGACCTGCGAAGGCACCGTCGCCGGCGACAAGGTGCTGGCGCTCGAACCGCTCACCTACATGAACCTGTCCGGCCAATCGGTCGGCGCCGCGCTCCAGTTCTTCAAGCTGAAGCCCGAGCAGGTCGTCGTCTTCCACGACGAACTGGACCTGCCGCCCGGCAGGATCCGCGTGAAAAAGGGCGGCGGCCACGGCGGCCACAACGGCCTGCGCTCCATGGACGCGCACATCGGCAAGGAATACTGGCGGGTGCGCCTGGGCATCGGCCATCCCGGCGACAAGAACGCCGTGTCGAACTACGTGCTGCACGACTTCGCCAAGGCCGACCAGACCTGGCTGGAGCCGCTGATCGACGCCTGCGCCGCAGCCTTCCCGCTGCTGACCCAGGGCCAGCCGGAAAACTTCATGAACAAGGTCACCCTGGCGACGCAGCCGCCGAAGTGAACGGTTGCGCCGCCAGCCGCGGCTCTGTAACTGCCCCCGAAGCGGCCCCGTCCGCACCCAACCCCACTTCGCGTTTGCGCTTTGCGCCCGCACGTAGGATAAAGCCCGCGTCCCGGACATCGACGAAGCTGAAGAAGCACCATGGGTTTCAATTGCGGCATCGTCGGCCTGCCCAACGTCGGCAAGTCGACCCTGTTCAACGCGCTGACCGCCACGCAGGCGGCGGAGGCGGCCAACTTCCCCTTCTGCACCAAGGAGCCGAACGTCGGCCGCGTCGGCGTGCCCGACCCGCGGCTGGACAAGCTCGCGGCCATCGCCAAGTCGCAGAAGATCATCCCGACGCAACTCGAGTTCGTGGACATCGCCGGCCTGATCCGCGGCGCCTCCAAGGGCGAGGGTCTGGGCAACCAGTTCCTGGCGAACATCCGCGAGGTTGACGCCATCGTCCACGTGCTGCGCTGCTTCGAGGACGACGACGTCACCCACGTGGAAGGCAACGTCGATCCGCTGCGCGACGCCGAGGTGGTCGAGACCGAGCTGATGCTCGCGGACATGGAGAGCCTGGAACGCCAGATCACCAACCTTCAGAAGAAGGCCAAGGGCGGCGACAAGGACTCCAAGGTCAAGGCCGACCTGATGGAGCGCGCGCTGAAGGTGCTACAGGACGGCAAGCCGGCCCGCGTCGTGCCGCTGGACGAGGATGAGCAGCCGGTCTTCAAGCAGTTCATGCTGCTGACCGCCAAGCCGGTGCTGTACGTCTGCAACGTCGAGGAGGCTTCGGCCGCAACCGGCAACAGCTTCTCCGAACTGGTGGCGAAGAAGGCCGCGGCCGAGAACGCCGGCATGGTTGTCATCTCCGCCGCCATCGAGTCCGAAGTTGCGCAGCTCTCCGACCTTGAGGAGAAGCAGGAATTCCTGTCCTCGATGGGCCTGGAGGAGACCGGCCTGAACCGGCTGATCCGCGCCGGCTTCACGCTCCTCGACCTCATCACCTTCTTCACCGTCGGCCCCAAGGAGGCGCGCGCCTGGACCGTGCGCCGCGGCGCCAAGGCGCCGGAGGCCGCGGGCGTCATCCACACCGATTTCGAGCGCGGCTTCATCCGCGCCGAGACCATCGACTACGACAGCTTCGTGACCCTTGGCGGCGAGCAGGGCGCCAAGGACGCCGGCAAGATGCGCCAGGAGGGCAAGGAGTACGTCGTCCAGGACGGCGACATCTTCCACTTCCGCTTCAACGTCTGACGAACCGGGGTTTCCCGAACGAAGGGCGCCGCTCCGAAAGGAACGGCGCCCATTTCGTTTGAGCGCCCCACAGCCAAACGCTTTATTCCGCTCTCCCAGATTGTCGGATAGCGTGCGCAGCGCGAGCCTGGAAGATTAGCCGATGCTCCTGGAGCGGATGCGTCCAGGGGGTGAAAGCCGCCCTGATGCCGCGGAGCGAAGACGCCCACGCCACCCGCCGGCGGGGGCACCATCCCGCTGGCCGGCGGGGCGGCCAACGCGCTGGTGGTGGATGCCCGCGGACTGGCACCCGGCGCGGCGCAAAAATTGACCGGCGGCGCAGCGAAGGTGCTGGGCAGCGACGGCGACGGCGACGAACTGTGGGGCGATCTCGGCCATGACACGCTGATCGGCGGCGCCGGAGCGGACCGGTTCTGTGTCGCTGCGGGCAACGCCGTGATAGTCTTCTCCGACACCGACAGCATCACACTGTCCGGGATCCGGCGGGAGCAGGTCGGCGCCGACTGGTTCATAACCGCCTGACCACTTTGCCTCGCGCCGCGAACAAGGGCCTGCGAGCCGCCGCAGGCCCTTTCGCATGCCCAATCTTGTCACCACACCCGATGTTGTTAATGCTTTCGTAACCAATCGAAACCGCGTTAACTACTCCTGAAATATGGTTAACAAACCCCGGCCTCGGCTGTTATAGCCAAGGCGGGGAGCAGGAGGCGTCATGGCTGCGGGCATCAAGGGATTGGTGGAGGCTGGCCTCCTCGGCCCGCTGCCCGAAGGCGGCGGGTCCGGTGGGATGCCGGAGGGCGACGCCGCTGCCGCCTTCGACGACCGGCTGCGCACGGCCATCGACCGGGACGAACTGTGGCTCGCCTACCAGCCGCAGGCCGACGCCCACACCGGCCGGCTGACCGGATTCGAGGCTCTGGTGCGCTGGCGCCTGCCGGACGGCACGGTGCTGCCGCCGGACGTCTTCATCCCCATGGCGGAAGCCGGCGACGGCATCCACGTTCTGGGCGAATGGGTTCTGCGGCGTGCCTGCGAAACGGCGGCCGGCTGGTTGCGGGATGGTCTGGCCGACGTGTCGGTGGCGGTCAATCTGTCATCCCGCCAGCTTGAGGATCCGCGCCTCGCCCGCACGGTGCTGGGTGTGCTCAACGAGACCGGCCTGCCGGCCGCCAACCTCAAGCTGGAACTGACCGAGACCGTGCTGTTCCAGGGCGGCGACCAGGCGCGGCAGATCCTACTGGAACTGCGCGGCGCCGGCGTGCGCCTGGTGCTGGACGATTTCGGCACCGGCTATT
>JAEYOB010000145.1 GCA_023412175.1 Pseudomonadota bacterium
CATCGACCCCATCGGCACCATGGTGACGCTGCTGGTCGAGCAGCCCGAAGGCGCGGATGACCGCAACCATCGTGTCCGCGTCTCTCTGGGCGTGATCAACCAGATCCCGGAGGCCATAGCGAACCGCTTCGTCGAACGCTTCGGCGTTCCCATGCTCAACGTCTATTCGCTGACCGAAACGGGCGGGGTGCTGATCGTCCACAACACGCTCGGATCGCCGAAGCCGCACGCCAACGGCAAGCCCTGGGGATGGGCCGAGGTCGCCATTCTCGACGAGAACGACGTGCCGATGCCGCCCGGCACGGTCGGACAGATCGCGCTGCGGCCGTGCTATCCGCATATTTTCATGTCCGGTTACTACAAGGACCAGCAGCGGACGCTGGAATGCCTGACGAACCTGTGGCTGCACACCGGCGACCTCGGCTACCTGGACGAGGAGGGCTACCTGTTCTTTACCGGCCGGCAGGCCCACTGGCAGCGTCGGCGCGGGGAGAACATCTCCGCCTACGAGGTCGAGAGCGTGCTCAGCCGCTACCCAGGGGTGCGCGAGGTGATCGTGGTCGGCGTGCCCTCCGAGAAGGGCGAGGAGGACGTCAAGGCGTTCTTCATCCCTGAACCCGGCGTGAGCCTTGATCCTGCCGCCATCGTCCGCTGGTGCGAGGGGCGGATGGCCGCCTTCAAGATTCCGCGCTTCATCGCTTTTGCGGACGAGTTCCCGCGTTCCGTCACCAAGCGTGAGGTCGAACGCCACAAGCTGAAGGAGTTTGGCAACGAGGGCGTCTGGGACTGGGAGGCCGAACGGCGGCAAATTCAAAGCGCGTAGGTGCGCACCGGTCACTGTTGCCGGCTGTCCTTGAGCCTGCCGAGGACAGGTGGGGCAGGGGTGCCGTTCGCACGGAGCAGGACGGCCTCTCCCGACGCCGGATAAACGCCGGTGAGCGCCGTGACCGTGACCTGATGGGTCACCAGGACGACCGGCGCGCCGTCGGCGGGAAGACCGGCCAAGGCGTTCTGCACCGCGGCGACCTTCGCCGCCTTCTCCTCAGGGTGTCCGAAGAACGAGTTCAGCGCCGGCAGCTCTTCGACCGGGCCGAGATCGAGGAGGCGGGCCGTCTCCAGGCACCGGCACCACTGGCTCGACAACACGCGCGCCTGCCGGATTCCCAACTCCCGCAGGCGGTCGCCCATGCGCCGTGCCTGGGCTCGGCCGCCGTCGTCGAGGGTCCGTTGCGTCGTGCAGTCGTCGAGACGAAAGCCGGGCGGGTCGCCAGTGCCCGGCGCCTCGGCATGCCGTATCAGCACGACAAGCCCCGCGGTGCCGCCAATCGCCGGCTGTTCTGCCGTCGCGGCACCGGCGGCGAGAAGCACGGCGGCCCCGACACAGGCCATGAGCGTACGGCTGCGAACGGCGAGGTCGCGGGGCATGGTCGCCTCCTTTGGCTCCCGGCCCCACGAAGATCTGGCCTGTTCCGCCCTTCGGCAAGGGCCTCAGGAGCGCCGGCGCCGGCGGCGGCGCCATTCCGCCCAGCGGCGTTCCGCCACCACCAGCGTCCGTCCGACCGGACGCTTCAGCAGCGGGATGTCGTAGGCCAGCAGCACAAGCCCCAGCGGCAGCATCCAGATCCCCAACACGGGAAGGAAGCTGAACAGGCCGCCGAGCACAAGCAGGATGCCCACCGGCCAGCGGATCCATGCGGCCGAGGGATGACGCAGCCGGCGCAGCCCCTTCGCCATGGAACGGGGCAGCCTTCCCTCGATCCGGTCGACCCGGCGGTCAAGCCTCCTGTGGTGCAGATCGATCACCAATGTCTCGCTCGTCGTGGATGATGCGCTCCCATATGGCGCCGCCCGTCTCCGTTCCAAGCCGTTTCGCGCATGCCCTTGACACCAAAGACGGTGAACGCTACGTCTTTGGGAGCTCGGATCCGGGCCCCTCTGGCAGGTGGGTCGCCACCTGTGATGTCGGATCCCTTCACCTGCTTTTGCGCCGACGGGCGTGACCGCATTTGGAGGGCTCGATGGAGACATCGCCCTGGATTTGGATAGGCTTTAATGCCTTTATCCTCGTTCTTCTCGCCCTCGACCTGGGCGTTTTCCACCGTCGCGCGCACCAGATCACTGTCCGCGAGGCGTTGATCAACAGCGCCGCCTATATCGGCTTGGCGCTCACCTTCAACGCCGGCGTCTACTGGTACATGGGCGCCCAGAAGGGCCTGGAGTTCACGACCGGCTACCTCATCGAATGGAGCCTGTCGCTCGACAACATCTTCGTCATGGCCATGATCTTCGGCCATTTCGCGGTGCCGCCGGCCTACCAGCACCGGGTGCTGTTCTGGGGCATCCTCGGGGCCCTGGTGATGCGCGCCACCCTGATCTTCGCAGGCACCGCGCTGATCAAGGAATTCCATTGGACCATCTACCTCTTCGGCGCGTTCCTGCTGTTCACCGGCATCAAGATGCTGATGGCCGCCGACGAGGCGCCCGACGTCGGGAACAACCGGATCCTGCGCTTCGTACGGTCGCACGTACGCATGACCGACAGCTACGAGGGATCGGCCTTCTTCGTGCGCCGCGCCGGCGTGCTGATGGCCACGCCCATGCTGCTGGTGCTGGTCATGATCGAGGCGACCGACCTGATGTTCGCCCTGGACAGCGTGCCGGCGATCTTCGCCGTGACCAGCGATCCGTTCATCGTCTACACCTCCAACGTCTTCGCCATCCTCGGCCTGCGCTCGCTGTACTTTGCGCTGGCGGGGATCATCCACCGCTTCGCATACCTCAAGTACGGGCTGTCGCTGGTGCTGGTGTTCATCGGCTCGAAGATGATGCTGATCGACGTCTGGAAGGTGCCGACGGCGCTGGCGCTCGGCGTCACCGCCGCACTGATCGGTGGCTCGGTGGTGCTGTCCCTGATCAAGACCCGGCCGGGGGCTGCTGAGGACGCGACCGAGGCCCGCATCGCCACCCAGGAGGGCTCGGCCGACTGAACGGCCGCCCCCGATCGCCTTTCGTAGCAGGAGGAAGCCATGTTCAATCAGTATCCGAACCAGAACCAGTGGGGCTCCACAGCCCAAACCATCGACCGCGCCGCCTTCGACGCCGGCCTGCGCAAGCACATGCTGCGGGTCTACAACTTCATGATGCTCGGCCTGGCGCTAACCGGCGCCGTCGCCTTCGGCGTCGCCAGCACCCCGGCGCTGTACGTGCCGATCTTCACCACGCCGCTGAAGTGGGTGGTGATGCTCGCCCCGCTCGCCTTCATCATGGTGCTGTCCTGGCGCTTCGAACGCATGTCGGCGAGCGCGCTCCAGGGCACATTCTGGGCGTTCTGCGCCGTGATGGGCGTGTCGATGGCCTCGATCTTCCTGGTGTTCACCGGCGCCAGCGTTGCGCGCGTGTTCTTCATCACCTCCGCCATGTTCGCGGGCATGAGCCTGTGGGGCTACACCACCAAGGCCGATCTGTCGAAGATGGGCGCCTTCCTGATGATGGGCCTGATCGGCATCGTCATCGCCAGCCTGGTGAACATCTTCGTCGGCTCGACCGCCATCCAGTTCGCCATCTCGGTGATCGGCGTGCTGGTGTTCACCGGCCTGACCGCCTACGACACCCAGCGCATCAAGGAAGAGTATGCCGAGAACTACGGCCACGAGACCAACACCAAGCTGGCCGTGATGGGCGCGCTGTCGCTCTACCTGAACTTCATCAACCTGTTCCAGATGCTGATGCAGCTGATGGGACAGCGTGAAGAGTAATCACCGTTTCACATTCACCACTGCGAGCACATGAGCAGAACCATGGACCAGACCGAACGCCAGATCATTGACGACCTTTTCGCCAAGCTGCGTCAGGCCGAGGCCCAGTCCGGCCCGCGCGATCCGCAGGCCGAGAGCTACATCCACGACAGCGTCGCCCGGCAGCCGGCGGCGCCCTACCTGATGGCCCAGGCCATCGTCATGCTGGAGCAGGCGCTGGCGGCTTCGCAGGCGCGCAACGCGGAACTCGACCAGCAGCTGCGGGAGCGTCCTGCCGCTCCGGCCGCTCCCGCCTCCGGCGGCGGGCTCTTCGGCGGCTTGTTCGGGGGTGGCAGTGCCAGCCGGGCGGCTCCGGCTCCGGTGCAGCAGCGTCCGGCCGGATCCCCCTGGGGACAGCAGCCCCGGGCTCCCGTCCACGGCGACCCGCGCGTCGCGGCCTACGCCAACCCGCACCAGCAGCGTCCGGCCGGCGGCTTCATGGCCGGCGCCATGCAGACGGCCGCGGGCGTGGCGGGCGGCATGCTGATCGGCAGCGCCCTGTCCAGCATGTTCTCGGGTGGTGGCGAGGCGATGGCCCAGGACGCCGTGGACCAAGTCTCCGAGC
>JAEYOB010000010.1 GCA_023412175.1 Pseudomonadota bacterium
CTCCTCTCGATGACGGACTCTACCCAGTGCTGGAGGAATTTTCCGGTCTCAGGTCAGGCATGCAAAATAGAAAAATGGCCGAGCGCAGAGCGCCCGGCCATCTTGTCGACACCTGATTTACAGGTAAGGGGTCAGAACGGAATCTCGTCGTCCAGGTCGTCATGGCGAGGCGGAGCGCTGCCGCCACCGCCGGGACCGCGCCCGCTGCCGCCGCCGCCGCTGCCGCCGCGCGACTCGTACCCGCCGCCGTAGCCGCCACCGCCACCGCCACCTTCCTCACGGCCACCGCCCATGAAGTCGATCTCGGCGACGCGGACGGACATCTGCGCGCCGCGGGTGCCGTCGCGCTTCTCATACTCGCGCAGCGTCACTTCGCCGGAGATCACCACGCCCTTGCCCTTGGTCAGGTGCGGCGCCAGCGACTCCGCGCGGCGCCCCCAGATCGAGCAGTCCACCCACTGCGTCGTCTTGCGCTCGCCGAAGCCGACGTCGTTGGCGACCCGGAAGCCCAGCACCTTCTCGCCGCTCTGCGTGGTGCGCAGTTCACCGTCCGCACCGAGCCGCCCTGTAAACGTCCACACATTCATTGCCTGATCTCCCGACGCGCGTGTCCCGACATCCCTTCCGGCCCGTTCGGCCGCCCTGCGGCTGGGCGTCCGGATGTCGAGGGTTCCTGTTCGCAGGGCCGGTTCGTTGAGCACTTTTCAGCCGCCGCACCGCCCGCCCGTCGCCGCAACCAAGCACGGGCGCGGCCTCACGGTCAACCGCCGCCTGGACCGTTCCCGCATCCCGGCCGGAGCCACGCACCCGCCCAGCCAAAAAGAACGTTCCAAGAACAAATATAGCAGGATCCGGAACGTTTGCAAACCGGTTCTTATGCCCGTCCCTCGGCATGCCGGGTGGCAATTGCTCCCTACCCCGCACATATCTGTGCGGCCCGATTCCGGGTGGAATTCCCTACGGCTTTCGGCTAAGAACACTCCATGAACAAATTCATCAGCGTCCGCGGCGCGCGCGAGCACAACCTCAAGAACGTCGACGTGGATCTCCCGCGCGACCAATTGGTGGTCATCACCGGCCTGTCCGGCTCGGGCAAGTCGTCGCTGGCGTTCGACACCATCTACGCCGAGGGCCAGCGCCGCTACGTTGAAAGCCTGTCCGCCTACGCGCGCCAGTTCCTGGAGCTGATGCAGAAGCCCGACGTCGATTCGATCGAGGGGCTGTCGCCGGCCATCTCCATCGAGCAGAAGACGACGTCGAAGAACCCGCGCTCCACCGTCGGCACGGTGACGGAGATCTACGACTACATGCGCCTGCTGTGGGCGCGCGTCGGCATCCCCTACTCGCCGGCCACCGGCCTGCCGATCGAGAGCCAGACGGTCAGCCAGATGGTGGACCGCATCCTGGAGATGCCGGAGGGGACACGCCTTCTGCTGCTCGCCCCCTTCGTGCGCGGCCGCAAGGGCGAATACAGGAAGGAGATCCAGGACCTGCGCAAGCGCGGCTTCCAGCGCGTGCGCGTCGACGGCGAAATGCACGAGATCGACTCGGTCCCGGCGCTCAACAAGAAGCTCAAGCACGACATCGAGGTGGTGGTCGACCGCATCGTCGTCCGCGAGGGCCTCGGCACCCGCCTTGCCGATTCGCTGGAGACGGCGCTGAACCTCGCCGACGGCATCGTCTTCGTCGAGAACGCCGACACCCACGAGCAGACGGTGTTCTCGCAGAAGTTCGCCTGCCCGGTCTCCGGCTTCACCATCCCGGAGATCGAGCCGCGGCTGTTCTCCTTCAACAATCCCTTCGGCGCCTGCCCGACCTGCGACGGCCTCGGCTCCAAGATCTATTTCGACCCGATGCTGGTGGTGCCGGACGAGCGGCTGTCGCTCGGCAAGGGCGCCATCGCGCCGTGGGCCGGCTCTTCGTCCAAGTACTACGACCAGACGCTGCTCAGCATCTGCCAGCACTTCGGCGTCAGCATGACGACGCCGTGGGAGGACCTGCCGGAGAAGGTCCGCGACCTGATCCTGTTCGGCTCCAAGGGCCAGTCGATCACCATGACCTACGACGACGGCCTGCGCAGCTACCAGACGCACAAGGCGTTCGAAGGCATCGTCAACAACCTGGAACGCCGCTACAAGGAGACCGACAGCGCCTGGACGCGCGAGGAACTGTCGAAGTACCAGTCGGCGCAGCCCTGCGACACCTGCAAGGGCGCCCGCCTCAAGCCCGAGGCGCTGGCCGTCAAGGTCGCCGGCAAGCACATCTCCGAAGCCTCCGAACTGTCCATCGCCGACGCCGGCCAGTGGTTCGCCGGCCTCAACGAGCACCTGCGCCCGAAGGACCGCGAGATCGCCTACCGCATCCTCAAGGAGATCAACGAGCGCCTGGGCTTCCTCAACGCCGTCGGCCTGGAGTACCTGACCTTGAGCCGCGGCTCCGGCTCGCTGTCCGGCGGCGAGAGCCAACGCATCCGCCTCGCCTCGCAGATCGGCTCGGGCCTGACCGGCGTGCTCTACGTGCTGGACGAGCCGTCCATCGGCCTGCACCAGCGCGACAACGACCGGCTGCTCGGCACCCTCAAGCGCCTGCGCGACATCGGCAACACGGTCATCGTGGTCGAGCACGACGAGGACGCCATCCGCACCGCCGACTATCTGGTGGACATGGGCCCAGGCGCCGGCCAGCACGGCGGCCGGGTGATCGCCCACGGCACGCCGGCCGAGGTGCAGAAGAATCCGGAAAGCATCACCGCCGCCTACCTGAACGGCACCCGCTCCATTCCCGTCCCGGACCGCCGGCGCCCCGGACACAAGGGCCAGTTCCTGGAGGTGATCGGCGCGCGCGCCAACAACCTCCAGAACGTTTCCGCCAAGGTGCCGCTGGGCACCTTCACCTGCGTCACCGGCGTGTCCGGCGGCGGCAAGTCCACCCTGGTCGTCGAGACGCTGTACAAGGCCGTCGCCCGCCGCCTGATGGGCGCCCGCGAGCACCCGGCCGAGCACGACGACGTGCGCGGCCTGGAGCATCTGGATAAGGTCATCGACATCGACCAGTCGCCGATCGGCCGCACGCCGCGCTCCAACCCGGCGACCTACACCGGCGCCTTCACGCCGATCCGCGACTGGTTCGCGGGGTTGCCGGAAGCCAAGGCGCGCGGCTACGGCCCCGGCCGCTTCTCGTTCAACGTCAAGGGCGGCCATTGCGAGGCCTGCCAGGGTGACGGCGTCATCAAGATCGAGATGCACTTCCTGCCCGACGTCTACGTCACCTGCGACGTCTGCCACGGCAAGCGCTACAACCGCGAGACGCTCGACGTCCTCTACCGCGACAAGTCCATCGCCGACGTGCTGGACATGACCGTCGAGGAAGGCGCGGAGC
>JAEYOB010000205.1 GCA_023412175.1 Pseudomonadota bacterium
CCAGGGCGTCCGGCGGCCTGTCACCTCCGGCGGTGCCGAGGTGGCCAGCAGCGGCAGGGCGCCGAGCAACGGCAGCGGCAGCGTGGCGAGCAGCCACGCCGTCCCGTCCGGCCCCGCCAGCCCGGCCATGGACGAGCCCGCCGCCTGCGCGGCGTAGAAGGCCATGAGGTAGGCGGCCATCAGCCGCCCGCGGCTGGCGGCGTCGGCAAGGTCGTTGAGCCGGCTTTCCACCAGCACGAAATAGCCGGACACGGCGATTCCTGCGACGAAGCGCAAGGTCATCCACACCGCCATTCCATCCCCTGCCGCCAGCCCGGTCGTGGTCAGCGCGATGATCAGCGCGAACAGCAGCGCCGCCCGCGCCGCTCCCACCGCGCGGATCACCCGCCCGGCTACCGGCGCGCCGACCAGGAACCCCGCGAAGTGCGATGACGCAATGCCGGCCGCCGCCCCGGTGTCTCCGACGGCGAGCGGCAACAGTGTCGCGGTGAACCCCGTGGACAGCACCACCGCCGCCACGGAGACGAGCAGCGGCAGGGCGGCGCGTGACGTGGGGATGGACATGGGGCTCTCCGGCCGGGATCGAAACCGGAGTGCGTTATAACTCTACGGTGTTTGTGGGGAATAAGGCATAAATGCGAGTAAGTTGGGGCGGAAAGCGGGTGCCGGGGGCGCTCCCATCCCGGGACCGTTCCATCCGTTCCGCTTGGTCCGGGCCGGGAAGGCCGCGCAGCGAGGACGAGGAGCTTGTCGCCGCGGGAGGAAGACGTTTAAGTGCTTGCTCCCGGCGGCCGGTGGTTCATCCTTGTTGCCATGATGCTCGACGAATTCGCCGTACGGCCTGACCCCGCCAACCCCAAGCTCACTGAGCGCGTCTCCGGCCTGGACCAGGATGGGCGCGCCATCGAGACCTCCGTCACCGTGGAGCGGCCGTTGACGCTGTTCCTCAACGGGCAGGAGATCGTCACCATGATGACGATCGCCGACTATCCGGAGTACCTGGGCGTCGGCTACCTGTTGAACCAGAACATGCTGAAGCCGGACGACCGGATCACCGGCATCGACTTCGACGAGGAGACCGACGTCGTCGTCGTCCGCACCGAACGCCGCACCGATTACCAGGAGAAGCTGAAGAAGAAGACGCTGACGTCGGGCTGCGCCCAGGGCACCGCCTTCGGCGACGTGATGGAGGTGTTCGAGACCGTGCGCCTTAACCCCGACATCCGCCTGCGCACCTCCTGGATCTATGCGCTGTCGAAGAAGATCAACCTGACCCCCAGCCTGTACCTGGAAGCCGGCGCCATCCACGGCTGCGTGCTGTGCCAGGACGACCGGCCGCTGGTCTACATGGAGGACGTCGGCCGCCACAATGCAGTGGACAAGGTGCGCGGCTTCATGCACCTGAACGGCGTCGATCCGACCGACAAGATCTTCTACACCACCGGGCGCCTCACCAGCGAGATGGTCATCAAGACCGTGCAGATGCGCATCCCGATCCTGGTCTCGCGCTCCGGTTTCACCGCCTGGGGCGTGCAACTGGCGCGGCAGGCGAACCTGACGCTGGTCGGGCGGGCCAAGGGCAGGCGCTTCATCGCGCTCGCCGGCACCGAGCGCCTCGTCTTCGACGCGGACCCGGGTGCGGTGGGGGACGAGGGTAAGGAACACCAGCGCAAGGGAAGCCGTGATGAAGACTGAGGCAATCGCCGGGGTGCTGCTGGCCGGCGGGCTGTCGCGCCGCATGGGTGGCGGCGACAAGAATTTGCGGACGCTCGGTGGCCGCACCATCCTGGAACGCATCGTCGCCACGGCGCGCCCGCAGGTGGGGGCGCTGGTGCTGAACGCCAACGGCGACCCGGCGCGTTTCGCCGCCTTCGGGCTGCCGGTGGCGGCGGACGTGGTGGAGGGCTACGCCGGGCCGCTGGCCGGCGTGCTGACCGGGCTGGAATGGGTGAGGGCGAACGCCCCGGAAGCGGTCTGGCTGGCCAGCTTCGCCACCGACGCCCCGTTCATTCCCGGCGACCTCGTCGACCGGCTGGTGCGGGCGGTGGAGGCGGAGGGCGCCGACCTCGCCTGCGCACGGTCCGGCGGACAGGACCACCCGGTGTTCGGGCTGTGGCCGTTGCGGCTTGCCGATGACCTGCGCCGCGCAATGGTGGAGGACGGTGTCCGCAAGGTGGATGCCTGGACCGGCCGCTACAGGCTGGCGGTCGCGGAGTTCGGCGTCGAGCCGGTGGACCCCTTCTTCAACACCAACCGGCCGGAGGATCTGGAGGAGGCCGAACGGCTGCTGGCGGCCGGGGCGGTGCTGTAGCGCCGCCGGCCTTTCCCTGCCTTTCCCTGCCTCAATGCACCAGCGCCGTGCGTTCGACGCGGCGGCGCAGGAAGCGGGATGCCTCCCCGGCGGGGAGAGGGGGGCTGAACAGATAGCCCTGGACGCTGTGGCAGCCGGCCTCGCGGAGGAAGTCCAACTGCTGTTCGGTCTCGACGCCCTCGGCGAGGACGGTCAGGCCGAGGCTGCTGCCGAGGCCGATGATCGCCTTGACGATGGCTGCGTCGTTCTGGTCGTTTGGGACGTCGTTGACGAAGGAGCGGTCGATCTTCAGCGTGTCCACCGGGAAGCGCTGCAAATAGCTCAAGGACGAGTAACCGGTGCCGAAGTCGTCGATGGAGACCTTGATGCCCATCTCCTTCAGCGACTTCAGGATCAGGATCGCCATGTCGAGGTTCCGGATCAGCGCGCCCTCGGTGACCTCCAGTTCCAGGCACCAGGCCGGCAGGCCATGGCGTGACAGTGCGGCGCTGACCTGACCCGGCAGGTCGGCGGAGCGGAACTGAAGCGCCGAGATGTTGACCGCCACGCGCTGCAACGGCAGCCCCTCGACCTGCCAGAGCTTGGCCTGCCGGCACGCCTCATCCAGCACCCATAGAGTGATGGCGGCAATCTGGCCGCTCTCCTCGGCCACCGGGATGAAGCGGCCCGGCGGCACCATGCCCAGGGTCGGGTGCGCCCAACGGATCAGTGCCTCCAGCCCGGTCACCCGGCCACTGCTCAGTTCGATCTGCGGCTGATAGTGCAGGCGGAACTCGCCCAGGTCGAGGGCGCGGCGGATGCTGGCTTCCAGGTTCAGGCGCTCGTTGAGCTGGGTGTCCATGGCGGTGGTGAAGAAGCGGAATGCGTGCCGGCCGGCGGCCTTGGCCTGATACATGGCGGCGTCGGCGTTCTTGATCAGCCGCTCGCCATCCTCGCCGTCGGCGGGGAAGAGGCTGATGCCGATGGACGGCGAGATGGTGAAGTCGCGGTCCTTGATGTGCATCGGCTCGCACACGCCGTCGAGGATGCGGGCGGCGAAGCGGGCCACATCGGCGGCGCTGCCGGCGTCCGGCAGCACGATGATGAACTCGTCGCCGCCCGGGCGGCCGACCGTGTCCACCTCGCGCAGCGTTTGCTGGAGGCGCTTCGCCACGCCCTTCAGCATCTCGTCGCCGACGGTGTGGCCGAGCGAGTCGTTGATCACCTTGAAGTGGTCGAGGTCGATGAACAGCACCGCCACGGTGCCGTTGGCGCGCTTTGCGGCGGCGATCGCCTGCCCCAGGCGCTCCTGCAGCAGCGTGCGGTTCGGCAACCCGGTCAGCGCGTCGTAGTGCGCCAGATAGTGGACGCGCTGCTCGACCGCCCGGCGCTCGGTCACGTCGTCTACGAAGGCGAGGACGAACATCAGCGTGCCGTCGCGGTACACCGGCTGGAAATGGACGTGGTAGTAGCCGGATTTGTCGCCGAGCGTGGACGTGTACTGCGTCTCGATTTCCACCGGCTCGCCGGCGGCGGCGCGGCGGATGGCCGGGGCGAGCGACTGGTCGCGCGCATCGGTGATCATGTTGAACCCGATCACCGCGTCCGCCGGTGCGCCCATGAAGCGACCGATTATCGGGTTGCAGTCGAGCACCCGGCCCTCGGGATCGAGGATCAGGATGCCGACCGGCGCCTGGGTGAAGAAGTGGTGCAGTTCGGCTTCGCGGCGGCGCAGGGACAGCGTCATGTCCGACGCCAGCCGCACGGCGCGCGCCCGTGTGGTCGACAGCAACCACACCATGCCGAACAGCAGCAGCGAGATCGCCCCGCCCGAAGCGAGCACCATGGTCGGCCGGTCGTTGTCGATGGTCGCCTCGAACTTCGGCGTCGAGCGGTAGGTGACCGTCAGCACGCGCCCGGAGAAGGGGATCTGCCGGGTCTCCGACAACTGGGGCGATTCCGGATAGGCGGCGCTGCGGTACATCTCCTGCTCGTCCACGGTTGCCGGGCCGTCATAGACGCTGAGCGCCACGTCGTTGACGTTGTGGCTGAGAATCTCGTCGATGAGCGGGTAGGTGCGCAGCGGCGCCAGGGCCATGCCGTACAGGGCGGCGCGGCGCTCGGCTTCGGTGGTCAGGGGCAGGCCCGGCCGGTAGACCGGGTAATACATGATGAAGGCCGGCTGCGGCGCCCGGTCCTCGTCGATCTTCAGCGTCAGGCGGGACGTGATGGCCGGCTCGCCGGAAGCCGTGGCGGTCAGGATCGCGGCGCGGCGCACCGGCTCGCTGAGCATGTCGTAGCCGAGCGCTGCGCGATTCAGCGGGGTGAGAGGCGCCGCATACAGGTTCACCAGATAGGAATCGCGCCGGCCCTGCGGGCGGATGGTGAACTCGCCGATGCCGTCGCCCCAGGCGGCGTCGGTTGCCGCCTCCAGTTCGTCCTCCCTGAGCAGGCGTGCGAAGGCCACCGCGGGAATACCGGGGTACTGGCGCTCCAGATCGAGGCTGCGGACGAAGGAGTCCCACCCCGCGCGCGAGATCGCCGGCGTCACCGTGAACAGGCCGGCGGCTGAGCGCAGCACCTGCGCGTAGGTCATCATGCGCTCGCCGATGCGGGAATGCATCTCGTTCACGCGGGCGGAGAAGCGCTCGCTCGCCTCGTGCTCGGCCACGTCCGCGGTCCACATGGACAGCGCGAAGGTGGCCGCCAGCGCGACGGCCAGCGTTACCAGGGCAAAGCGTATGCCGCTGTGCTCCAGCCGGTCGATCGTGATGTCCGCGGGCGCATCGGACGAAAGGTCCGAGAAGATGCGGTGCTGTCGCGGCGATGCCTCGTCGGGCTTTGCCATGAAGGGTATGACGTCTCGATCTGTGCCGGCTTCCAGCTAAAGACCATCAGCGACAAAGGTCAAAGAAAAGTTGACGGACACGACATCCTGGGAAGAGGCCCGTGCGCTGGGGTTGTAACGGAGCTTCGCTTGGTTCGATAATAAGTGGGCGGAAGAATCGCCAAGAAACGCACGGCGTCGATTGCGGCGTCCGGCAAGGTGTCGGGACCGTTCGCGATCCACCGCAATCGGAGAGGAACATGGCGGAAACGCTTGAAAAAATGGAGACCATGGCGCTGGGCGTCGTGCTGGAGCGGCGGCGCAGCCAGAGTCCGTGGCAGGATTGGACATGGCGCCCGGTCGCCGTCATTCCCGGTGCGGCACCCCTTGAGGATGGCTGGCGCCTGCTGCGCGAGGGCGATGGCTGGGCGCACTTCCACGCCGCGACGATCCCGCTCGAGCTGTACCGCAGCGACACGGAAGGCTATCGGCTCAATTTGTCGCAGGAGCCGCCGCGGCTCTGGGTGGCCCTGCGTCCGGACGACGCGGGGGCGGCGGTGCCGTTTTTCGTCACCGCTTCGGCGCACGAGTGCGAAGTCTATCAGGTGAGCGGCAGCGAAACCGTCGAGACGGTGCCGATGCCCCCGGAGGTCCTGGCGCTGCTGCGCGACTTCGTCGACCAGCACCATGTGGATGTGCCCTTCGAGAAGCGCGAGCGCAAACGCCACCGCCCCGAGGGGCCGGGCCGGGCCGGTCGGCCCGCCTCCTAACCGGACGAGCTTTCTCATGAGCGACGAATCCTTCCTGTCCCGCTGGTCCCGCCTGAAGCGCAAGGAGGCGGAATCCCACCCGCCGGCCGGCGAACCCGAATCCGCCCCAGTGCCCGCCGTGGCGGAGCCGGCGGCGCCTCCCCCCGAAGCCATCGAGGCTGATGAACAGGACTCGCTGAAGGATCTGCCGCCGGTGGAGAGCCTGACCGCCGAGTCCGACTTCACGCCCTTCCTGCGCGCCGGCGTGCCGGAGGATCTGCACCGGCAGGCTTTGCGCAAACTGTGGACCTCCGACCCGATCTTCGCCAACGACGACGGGCTGAAGGATTACGCCGGCGACTACACCGGGCTGTTCAGCGGCACCGGGGTGATCAAGACGGCGTACCGTGTCGGCAAAGGTTTTCTGGATGCTGCCGAAGAAGCCGCCGAACGCGCTGAAGAGACTGCTGGGCAAGGTTGCGATACGCTTGCCGCAAGCGCTCAGACGGCAAGCACGCCGATAGAAGAGAAAAGCATAGACGAATCCCATATAGCGCAAAGCCCCTGTGCAGAAGGGGATATGATCAGAAAAACATAACGCTTTCGTCTGAGCGGGATTTTTCCGTTCGGGCGTCGTGGCCTGTGAATGTTGACAAGCTCGAGCGTAAGGAATTAAATGCTGAACAGGCTGAGCATAACCCACTGTTGCTAAAAAGTTTTTTCGCAGCCGCAGCATTGGCCGGAAGTGAGGTTTCGATCGGGATAGGGCCGCGGCGCGGTGACTGGAGACGCAATAAGGCAGTCGAAAGAACTGCCGTACGGCGGTTCCGATGCTCTAAGAAGGGCCGGGATTGTCATAAGGGAGGAATGCCACGTGTCGCCAATAGGTGACGACGAACCGTTCGAACTGCCGGACGAAGAGATTCTGCGGGCTCAGGCCTATGGATTGCTGGCCGGGCTGCTCTCGCGGGCTCCCGATGCCGATGCGCTGACCGCGCTTGCCGTCATCAACGGCGACGACAGCGCGTTGGGCGCCGCCTTCGGCGCGCTCGGCACGGCCGCCCGCGAGGCGACGCCGCGCGGCGTGGCGGATGAGTTCGCCGCGCTGTTCATCGGCGTCGGCGGCGGCGAGCTGACGCCGTTCGGTTCCTACTACCGCACCGGTTTCCTGCACGAGAAGCCGCTGGCCGAGCTGCGTGGCGACATGGCGCGCCTGGGTATCGAGCGCGCCGATGACGTCAGCGAATCCGAGGACCACATCGCCGCGCTCTGCGAGATGATGGCCGGGTTGATCACCGGGGCGTTCGGTGCGCGGGCCGGGCTGGACGAGCAACGCGCGTTCTTCGACCGCCACATCATCTCCTGGGCGCCGCGCTTCTTCGCGGACCTGGAGGGCTCATCGACCGCCGTCTTCTACCGCGCGGTCGGCACGCTGGGGCGGCGCTTCATGGAGATCGAGAGCCAGGCCTTCGCCATGGCCGTATGAGGACAGAGACGGGCTGACAGGTGTCCGCAGGAGGAGGGGTAACGATGATGGATGAGAAGGGCAAGGGCACTCTGGCCCGCCGCGACCTCTTCCGGGCCGCCGGGCTCGGTGCCGGGGCGCTGGGCGCGGTGGCGGTCGGCCTGCCGGCGGCGCCGGCGGAGGCCAAGGC
>JAEYOB010000215.1 GCA_023412175.1 Pseudomonadota bacterium
AAACGCCCGTAACCGCACACCCTTTCATGCCCGATTACAACCCACGCCCCGAACACGGCGCGACTCCGCCGCCGAACATGGGGGCGCAGCGTCTGCGCCACGAGATCGACAGCGGCCGCACCGGCGACAAGATCCCAGCCGGGGATCCAGCCGCTGCCCCGCTGGGCACCGACGACGAGGCCGCCGGCATCCGCACGCCCGAGTCGGCGGCCTCCCCGGCGGCCGGAGGGCACGCCACCCCGCCGCCCGGTCACGCCAGGGGCCATGAGAACGGCCCGTCACACGGGCTCGGCGTCGCGGTCGCCTCGACGCTGGGGGTGGTCGTCGTGGTGCTGGCCGTGGTGATGGTCGCCACCTGAACGGCCGGCCGCGCCCCTACTCCGCCGCACCGGCATGACACAGCGGCGCGCCGGGCGCCCGCGACTCGACCTCCGTCCAGGCGATCAGCGCCGGACTGTCCGGCACATCGACGTCATCCAGCGCCAGCACGTCGCCGCGCTTCACCGGACGGCATACGATTCCGCCGTACAGCAGGCCGATCGGCCTGTGGCCGGGATACTTCGCGATCCGGACCGCCGTGCCGGTGCATTCCAGCAGCACGTCGCAGGACTCGAGCACCTCGTCCAGCGAGCTTCCCAGGGGCGGCGGGTGCCGCGCCCCGGAAAGGCCAGGTGGACGAGCTTAGAAGTAGCGCTCGGGGATGCGCACCACGTCGTCCGGCAGCACCGGCGTGGTGATCGGCGCCTTGTAGACCTGCTTCTTCGGGTCGTTGCCGCGCGAGATGAGGATGTAGTCCTCCTTGGCGCGGTAGGTGTAGCCGCCGGCCATGGCGATCGCCGACAGCGCGGTCATGCCGTTGACGTAGGTGTACTGGCCGGGGTTGCGCACCTCGCCCAGGATGAAGAAGGGGCGGAAGTTCAGCACTTCGACGCTGACCTTGGCGTCCTTGACGTAGCCAGCCTCCAGGCGCTTCGCGATGTCCTTCTCGACATCGCGCGTCGTCTTGTTCTTCGCCGCGACCTCGCCGATCAGCGGCATCGCCACACGGCCTGCGGCGTCGAGGCGGAACTCGCCGGACAGCTGCTCTTCACCGAACACGATGACGCGCAGCGCGTCACCGGCGCCCAGCTTGTACTCGCTGGCGGTGGGGGCCTGGCCCACCGGCTCGGGCGGCGCGTCCTGGCTGGCGCAGCCGGCGACGGCGAGACCGGCACCGACAGCGGCGAACCCGAGCGCCCGGAACATAGTGCGTCGATTCATCCCAAAACCTTCCTTGGCTCGTGAACCCGGACCGGCGGGCGCGCCCGTGGAGCCCGTTGCGTGGACGAACGGACGGCTTCCCGGTGGTCTCGAACTGGAGCCTAGCAACTCATCGTGGTTTGGGAAAAAGTGGAGTCGGAGTAACGCACCCGGACGAGCCCGGCCCCGCGCGAACGTCACAGCAGTCCTATGCCGACACAAAAAGAAAGCGCCCGCCGGAAGGCGGGCGCTGAACGTCTGGACTTGCGCGTCCGGTCTTGCGGCGGGTTCCGCAGCCCGGCTGCTACATCTGCGCGCCGACGCGCAGGAACACCAGATTGTCCTTGTAGTCGAGGCCGGTCGCATCCGACTTGCGGGTCTCGTAGGTGTAGCCGCCGGTCAGATAGAAGTTCCGGTTGATCAGGTAGGTGGCGCCGACGCCGGCGGTGTAGACATTGTCCGTCCGGGTGATGCCGTTGAAGTCGTCCTGGCGCCACTGCAGACGGCCGTTGAGCAGCAGGGTGCGCAGCAGCTCGTGGTCGACGCCCAGGGCGACGATGGTGCGGGTGTAGCTCGTCGCGACCAGGCCGGCGGTGTTCAGGTCGGCCTCGCGCACATGGCGGCTGGCGCGCCCGCTGATGGTGGTGAGCTGGGTGACCGCCCAGTTCAACTGGCCGCCGAACGCCAGACCGCTGAAGTCCTCCAGGCGGGGGTCCGTGTAGTTCTTGCTCAGATAGCCGGCATAGACCTCGCCGGTGATCAGGCCGGTCAGGTCGAGCGTCGTGCCGGCGACCAGCTCCCAGCCGTTGGCGTCGCGGTCGCGGCCGGAGAAGTCGGTCGCGAGGCGGTAGTCGGTGCGCGTGTAGGTGCCCTGCACGAACGGCTGGATGCCGGTGCCGAGGTCGTAGCCGACGCGCAGCGAGGTGCCGTACTCCCAGCGGTCGCGATCGGAGAGCGAGGTCTTGCCGAAGCCGATCGTCTCGACGTCGTTGTAGGAGTAGTAGGCGGCCGTGCCGCTCAGGCGCGCGCGGATGCGGTTGAAGCTCTGGGTGAGCGCCGCCTCGCCGCCGGTGACGTAGTAGGTGACCGGCTCGGCGTAGGAGCCGAGGCCGAAGGTGCCCTGACCGGCGGTGAGGACGTCCGGATCCGACCGGCCCTCGTGCAGGCGGCGGTGGAACAGGTCGCCGCTGATCGCGGTCTCGCGGGCGATGTCGTAGCGGCCGTTCAGGTCCAGCCGGTAGTCCTTGTAGTTCTCGCTGTCGAAGCTGTGGTACCAGCCGAGATCACCCTGCGCCGAGAAGTTCAGCGCGTGGTTCGAGAAGTCGGAGCGGATGTCCAGGCTCGGCCGCGCGTTGAAGATCCAGTCGGTCTTGGTGTTGTTCTCCGTCAGGAAGACGTTGCTGTCGAAGCTCTCTCCAACCTCGAGGCGCGGCAGGATGCGGAACGACCCGGCGCGCAGGCCGAGCTGCTCGACTTCCGGGCGGGGGCGCTGCAGGACGGTTTCGCCGCGCTCCAGCTCCTGCGCCGTGGCCGGCATGCCGGTCAGGAAAGTCGCCACGGATGCGAGGGCGAAAATCGTCAGGGACGTGTTCTTCATCTTGGACACCGCGCTTGGGCTCGTTGGCCGTTATTTCTGTGTGCCCGCCGCTTCGAAAAGCCGCGGACAGTCGCTGCAAAGTCAACTCATGCCGTGGTGCCAAGGCAACAGTGAAGCCGCGAAGCCCCGGTTTTTGCGCGCCGCTGTGTTATCCGAGCCACAAGACTTTCGCGTTACGCGCAAGATCGACCCTCTTCTCATACCCGTTCAATACAAACGTCATACGCCCACCATCGCCTGGTGCCGTGGCCGTTCCGCAAACCCGCCGGGACTCCGGAGGTCCGCCCGCATTCGGTACACCGGAAGGAAGATGGCCCGTGTCCGGCGCCGCGTTGTTCTCGTGGTGGACCCCTGCGGAGGAAACCGATGGCGAATGCGCCGAACACGCCCCCCGGATTGCCGAAGTCGCCCAAGCGCCCCGCCGACGACACCAGCCCTCCCTACACCCCCGGCGGCGTCCCGGCGCCCGAAGGCAACCCGCCTTCCTCCCCGGCCGAACGAACGCCGCCGCCCGAC